>DATFDT010000299.1:0-10020 GCA_035251975.1 Pyrinomonadaceae bacterium
GCGGCGCAACGAAGAATTACGAAGCTGTTTCTTCGTTGCGCCGCTGCGCCGCTGCGTGAGAAATTATCTCTTAATTCTTGTCAGCCGACTACTTCGTGGCGGCCTTCACGGCCTCGGGCTCTTCACGAACCGGCAGCCCGAGCTTCAACTTCACGTCTTTCTCGATCTTTCTGAGGAACTCGGGGTTCTCTCTCAACGCCGTCTTGGCGTTTTCCCTGCCCTGGCCCAATCGCTCGCCCTTGTAAGAAAACCAGGCGCCACTCTTTTCCACGGCGCGGTGGACCACGGCGAGATCGAGCAGGTCGCCTTCGCGCGAGATACCCTCGCCATACATGATGTCGAATTCGGCCTCGCGGAACGGCGGCGCCACTTTGTTCTTTGCCACCTTCACTTTGGTGCGATTGCCGGCCACGCGATCGCCGTCTTTGATCGCGCCGATGCGACGGATATCGAGTCGCAGAGAAGAGTAAAACTTGAGCGCGCGCCCGCCGGTGGTCGTTTCCGGATTACCAAACATCACGCCAATCTTTTCGCGAATCTGGTTAATGAAGATGAAGCAGGTGTTTGACTGCGCCACGATCGCGGTGAGTTTGCGCAGCGCCTGTGACATGAGACGTGCCTGCAAACCCGGCAACGAATCGCCCATCTCACCGTCGAGCTCAGCGCGTGGAACAAGAGCCGCGACCGAGTCTACCACGATCACGTCGATGCCGTTTGATCGCACGAGTGCTTCCGCGATCTCGAGCGCCTGTTCGCCGGAATCGGGTTGTGAGATCAGCAACTGGTCGACGTCGACTCCGAGCTTGCCGGCATAATCGGCATCCATTGCGTGCTCGGCGTCGATGTATGCAGCCACGCCGCCGGCTTTCTGGGCTTCCGCTACAATGTGCAGCGCGAGGGTAGTTTTACCGGAGCTTTCCGGTCCATAAATCTCGACGATGCGGCCGCGCGGCACACCGCCCACGCCAATCGCCGCGTCGAGGCTGAGCGAGGTGGTAGAGATTGCGGGAATATCCGACACCTCACGCTCGCCCAGTCGCATAATCGATCCTTTGCCAAACTTCTTTTCAATGTTTGCTAAAGCGGCTTCCACTGCCCTGCCGCGGTCTGCACTCGCTCGGTCATCTGCCATGGCATACATCTCTTTCTTCCGCTCCTCTTCTCAAAGTGAGCAGATAATAACACAGCGTTTCATCTGTGCAACAGTTTATTTTCGCTAGAGGGTGAGGTTTTTTTCCGACCCTCGTGAGGTACATGTGATTCAACATGCGCACTCTAACACATCTTGTGAATCATGAAAATCCTGTAATCCTGTCCAAAAACTCATCTACTTGCCTGACGAGATCCGGCTCACCCATACACCTTTCCATCTCAGCCACGATCGCCGATCCCACCACGACCGCATCAGCATACCGGCTCACATCCGCAACCTGCGCCGCATTCGAAATACCAAACCCAACCGCGATCGGCAGCGACGAAAACCCTCTCATCCGATTAACAAGCTTCTCTGCCTCCGCGCTCACAGTCTCACGCGCGCCCGTCACACCTGCTCGCGACACAGCATAGATGAATCCACTGGCATGCTTCGCCACGAGCTTCAAACGCTCATCAGTCGAAGTCGGCGCAATCAGAAAGATCATATCGAGATCGTGCGCGCGCAGCTCTGCTTCAAACTCGCCGGACTCTTCCGGCGTCAGATCAGTCACGAGCACACCATCAATGCCCGCCTTCTTAGCCGCTTCCGCCAGTCGTTTCAACCCAAACTGAAGCAGCGGATTGTAGTAACTGAAAAGAATAATCGGCGTTTCGATCTGCTTTCGCGCGCGCGCCGCCGTGTCGAGAATATCCTGCAGGCCGAAATCGTTTTTGAGCGCTCTTTCCGAAGCGCGTTGAATCACTGGTCCATCAGCCATCGGATCGCTGAACGGCACACCGAGCTCGATCAACGTTGCGTGCTGTGCCAGAGTGATGAGAAGTTGTTCGGTGGTTGCGAGGTCGGGATCGCCTGCGGTGATGTAGGGAATGAAGCCCTTCTTTCCATCTCGCTTCAGAGTTGTGAAGGCGTCAGCGATGCGTCCCAACGTTTACGACTCCAATGCTTCGCGCACGGAATTTACATCTTTATCTCCGCGTCCGGAAAGGTTCACGACAAGGATTTGATCGCTCTTCATTTCGCGAGCCGTTTTGATCGCCTGGGCCACTGCGTGCGCCGACTCGAGCGCGGGAATAATGCCTTCGAGTTTAGACAGAAGCTGAAATGCTGCAAGCGCCTCACTGTCAGAAACGGAAACGTACTCGACGCGTCCCGCATCGTGCAGAAACGCGTGTTCGGGACCGATTGAAGGATAGTCGAGACCGGCCGAGATCGAGTGTGTCGCAGCTACCTGGCCGTTAGTATTCTGCAAAACGTAACTCATCGTGCCCTGCAAAACACCCGGTCGGCCTCCACCACCGGCATTGAATCGCGCGGCGTGTTGGCCCAGCTCGTTGCCTGAGCCGCCGGCTTCGACACCGATCATCCTGATCTGCTTATCGGCGAGAAATGGATGAAACAGTCCGATCGAATTCGAGCCGCCGCCGACACACGCGATCAAAGCATCGGGCAGACGGCCTTCCTGTTCGAATATTTGCCTGCGCGCTTCGCGGCCGATCACGCTCTGATAATCGCGCACCATGAGCGGGTATGGATGTGGGCCTAGCGCGCTGCCGAGTAAATAATAGGTATCGCCGACGTTTGTTACCCAGTCGCGGAGTGCTTCGTTGATCGCGTCTTTCAGTGTGCGCGATCCGGCATTAACCTCGCGAACGTCAGCGCCAAGCAACTGCATGCGAAAGACGTTCAACGCCTGGCGACGCATGTCTTCGGCGCCCATATAGACCACGCAGTCGAGTCCGAAGAGCGCGCAGACGGTTGCAGTCGCAACCCCATGCTGACCGGCGCCCGTCTCGGCAACGATGCGTTTCTTGTTCATGCGGCGCGCGAGAAGCACTTGCCCGATCGTATTGTTGATCTTGTGAGCGCCGGTATGCAGGAGATCTTCGCGCTTGAGGTAAATCGTTGCGCCGCCGCAGTGTTCGGTCAGTCGCGCGGCGTGAAACAGAGGTGTTGGCCGACCGGCGTAGTTGGATAAAAGATCTTTGAGCTCTGATTGAAATGATTCATCGTCACGACTGGCGAAGTACGCGGTGGTTAATTCCTCGAGCGGCGCCATCAACGTCTCAGGCACAAAGCGACCACCGTACTGTCCCCAGTGACCCAGATCGTCAGGCTGTGTAATTGAAGCCGACATTTATACTCCGGGCAATTTCTCCTGTCGCGGTGGCGCAACCGATACGCGATCTCGTCCCGCGTTCTTAGATACATAAAGCGCCTCATCACTCGCCGAGTAAAGCGCTCTTTCCGTCACTGCACTCTCCGGACAGCCCGCCACACCGATACTCACTGTAACCGTCCCAACACCTTCAACACGTTTACTACTCAGCACCGTGCGCAAGCGCTCAGCCGCCGACACCGCACGATCTAGATCGACGCCAGCGAGCAACAGCGCAAACTCTTCACCACCAAGCCGCGCCGCCGTGTCGTTATCACGCGAAACCTCTTTAAGCGTCTGCGCGATCTGGCGAATCACACTATCGCCAACCGGATGCCCAAACATATCATTCACCTGCTTCAAGTGATCGATATCGAGCATCAACAACGCGCACGGCACCCGATAACGACGCCAGCGCTCAACCTCTCGCGCCAACGCGACACGAAAGCGACGACGATTCGCAAGCCCCGTCAGCGAATCCAGATCCGCATCAGCTCTCAAACGATCGATCTTCTGGCGCAGCAACACTAACTGCTGCGTTCGCTCGACCAGCAGATCAACTTCAACCGGCAACGAGAAGTAATCAAAAGCGCCTTCAAGCATCGCAGCGCGCCGCAAAGGGACGCTCGAAGGTTCCGGGCCGGCGAGCAGAAGCTGAATTCCATCTTCCGCCTGGGCGAGCATCTTCGCGAGTTCTCTGACTCGGAGGCCCGGAGTCGTCGCGTCGGCGATGACGAGATGTGGCCGCGTCCGCGTGAGCGAGACAATGGCGGCAGTGCCGTTCGAAACACCAAAGACGTCGATACCACGGTCATTGAGAGTCTCGACAAATTGCGCCCGATCGTCCGCGATCAAAAGCACGCGACCGCGCGAACGGTCGGAAGGTCGGGTAGTTGGTTCTTTTTCAGCCCTCGGGGTCATATCCAGACGTAGAGAGGTCGACAAATCAAATAAAGTTGTTCGGGGAGGACCTTCTGAAAGTTCTAAATTTAGGGGCAAGGGTTAGGATACTCCGCGACTGTGGGGAAACGTCAAGGCGCGACGCCCCGAACCGTGTTTATAAATACACGCATACGCTCGTGGTTCTTTTTTCCGGGCCTGTCTTCGAGCGCGCTACAGGCGTCGACGGCGAACGGACGCACGATTTCCACAGCATTTTGGACGTTTTCGGGCGACAGGCCGCCCGCGAGAAAGAGTTTGGGATCTGTTTGACTGAGTTGCTGTGCTACTGACCAGTCAAACACGCGACCTGTGCCGCCGCGCATTTGATCGTGCTTCGTATCAAGCATGATGGCTTCGACTTCGTATTCGTACGCCGCTTGAATATCGAAAGTGTCTGCCACAGCAAACGTTTTGATGACGAAATATTCGTCGAGCTCGCGGCAGTATTCGGGCGATTCGTCACCGTGTAGTTGCAGTGCTCCCAAGCCAGCCTCTTCGGCAATAACTCTTACGGCTTCAGAATCCTCGTTGACAAACACGCCGACCGTGAGCAGCGACTCCGGAAGTTGTTCGATGATCTCGCGTGCATGTTGCGGCGTGATATAGCGCGGGCTCAGGCTGTAGAAGTTGAAACCGAGCGCATCAGCGCCAGCCCCAACAGCAGCGAGCGCGTCGTCCAGATTCGTGATGCCGCAGATCTTAACGAGTGTCATTTCTCAAATTACGGAGCGCCGCTGCGGGATCGTCAGAACGCATCAACGTCTCTCCAATTAAAAAACCGCGATAACCCGCATCATACAAACGTTGTAAATCAGCCGCGTTGTTTAAGCCGCTCTCGCTAATCAGCAAAGCATTGTTAGGTGCTTCACGTACGAGTGAAAGAGACGTCTCGATCGACACTTCAAACGTGCGCAGATCACGATTATTGACACCAATCAGTTTCGCCCCACACGCTACCGCCCGTTTCATCTCGTCACTCGTGTGAACCTCCACGAGCGCATCCATCGCCAATTCATCCTCAGCAAGCCGTCGTAATTGCGACAACGACTCATCATCAAGCGCAGCGACGATCAACAGGATCGCATCCGCGCCAGCCACGGCAGACTCATAAACCTGATACTCGTCGACAATAAAATCTTTGCGAAGCACCGGCAGCTCCACCGCGGACTTCACCTGCCTGACATCATCAAGCGAACCCGCAAAATAATCCTCCTCCGTCAGCACCGACATCGCCACCGCCCCACCCGCCTGATACGCGCGCGCAACATCGATCGGATTCGCGCCTTCGCGAATCATCCCCTTCGAGGGCGACCGTCGCTTGAACTCGGCAATGATGTTGATCCCATCCTTTTGCAAAGCGCTGCGAAACGCGTGTGGATTCACGCGAGTCTTCGCCTCACGTACACGTTCTCGCTTCCTCGCGATTATTTCAGACAGCACATCCATCCGTTCAAAATCCGTGTAATCTGTGGTTACGGTCCACTCGTCGCCTCGATCAGCAAATCTAATTTGCGACCCGCCTCTCCACTATCAATCGCATTCTCCGCCAACCTCGCCCCCTCACGTAAATCAATCGCCGCTCCACCCAGAAACAACGCCGCCGCCGCATTCATGATCACCAGCGCCCGCGCCTCATCTTTCCGCTCTCCCGCGAGAACACCACTCACGATCTCCGCATTCGCCTCCGCATCACCACCACGCAAATGTTCAATCGCGCGAACCTCAAACCCAAAATCCTGCGGCCCAATCTCAAACGTCTTCACTTCCCCATTCTGCGCCTCGGCAACATGCGTCTTCCCCGCGAGCGTGATCTCATCCAACCCATCATCACCATGGACCACCCACGCGCGTTCAGTCCCGAGCCCCGACAACACCTGCGCCAACTTCTCGCCCAGATCCTTGCGCCACACACCAATAATCTGCCGCGGCGCACCGGCCGGATTGCTCAATGGGCCGAGCAGATTGAACGTCGTGTGAATACCGAGCTGTCTTCGAATACCCGCGACACGCGCCGTCGCGCCATGAAAGAGCGGAGCAAACATGAAACAGATCCCAATCTCATTGAGCGCGTTCTCGGAAACCAGCGGTATCGCTGAAACATTCACACCGAGCGCCGTCAACAGATCCGCGCTACCCGACTTGCTACTCGCCGCACGATTCCCATGCTTCGCCACCGGCAGCCCAGCGCCCGCAATCACAAACGCCGCGGCAGTCGAGATGTTGAAGGTCTTCGCGCGACTCGATCCCGTTCCCGCAGTGTCGATAAAACACTCGTGCTTCGAAATCACGCGCACGGCCCGCGAGCGCAGTCCTTCAGCCATTCCGGTCAACTCATCAACCGTCTCGCCCTTCGCCGCGAGTGCAACCAACGCCCCCGAGATCTGCGCGTCAGTCGCCTCGCCATCAAGCAACGCTTCGAGCAGATCGAAAGCCTCTTCGCGACTCAGATCCTCACGGCGTACGAGCCGCGCGACAAATTCAGTTAAAGGATGAATAGCCACAACGGATCAGAGCTTCAGGAAATTTGCGAGCAGTTGTTTGCCGTCGGAAGTGAGAATCGATTCGGGATGAAACTGAACGCCCTCCACTTTCAATTCACGATGACGCAATCCCATGATGATGTCGCCGGTGTGAGCCGAAATTTCAAGACACGACGGCAGCGACTCTCTTTCAACGATCAGCGAGTGATAACGACCAGCGCGAAACTGATCGCCCAATCCGGCAAAAATCGTTTTGCCATCGTGATGGACATCCGACGCTTTACCGTGCATCAACTCAGGCGCGCGCACGACTTTCCCGCCAAACGCCTGACCGATCGCCTGATGGCCCAGACACACACCGAGCAGCGGTACTTTTCCGGCGAATCGCTGGATCACATCGAGCGTGATTCCCGCGTCATTCGGAGTTCCTGGTCCAGGCGAGATCACGATTCGCTCCGGGCGCAGACGATTCTCAATCTCTTCGAGCGTTACGCGATCATTGCGACGCACCTCAACCGTCGCGCCCAGCTCGCCGAGATACTGGACGAGGTTGTAAGTGAACGAATCGTAGTTGTCGATTACTAACAGCATTTACTTCTTACACGGACTAACCACAGTACGATTGATCTTTACCGGCTTGTCCGGTTTCTCGCCTTCGGATGGCGCCTGGTTGATCGCGTCAACCACTTCCATCCCTTTCGTCACCGTTCCAAACGCAGCAAAGTTGCTGTCGAGATGTGGCCCTGGGCCGACCAGAATGAAGAAGTGCGTCGTCGCGCTATTCGGCTCATCGGTACGAGCCATCGAGACGATGCCGCGAACATGCTTCACTAAACCAGGCTCGTCAGGCAGCTTGTGACTCATGCGCTTCGCCAGCGCCTCACTCCACTTTTCACTAGTCTGTAGATTCCCACCCTGAATCACAAACCCCTTGACCACGCGACTAAACGTAGTCGTATCAAACGCACCTGTCGCCGAGAGATTCAAAAAGTTTCGCGCCGCCTCCGGAGCATTCTCAGGCATGATCGCAATCTCGATCGCCCCCAACTCCGTCTCGAGCGTCACACATTGCCCCGCCATCTTTTCCACCGTCGCCCCATCAAACGGATCACCCGTAGGCGCCGGCGTCGCCGCCGCACGCGCATTCGCCTTCCTCGGCGGCTCAATCTGATTATTCGACTGCCCCCTGACAGCCGTCACCACCACTAAACTCAATCCAATTAGTACAATCCAATTTCTCATAACCGATCCGCGTAAATCGTCTTAGCCATCCGTCACAATCCGCGTTCCGCCATTTCGATCGCACGAAACATCGCCCGCGCCTTATTCACCGTCTCCGCATACTCATGCTCCGGTACCGAATCAGCAACAATCCCCGCGCCCGCCTGGACCATCGCTTTCCCATCACGCAACACGATCGTCCTGATCGCGATACACGAATCGAGGTTGTCAGCATAATCCATGTACAACACCGACCCCGCGTAAAGCCCGCGTCGATCAGGCTCGAGCCCGCGAATGATCTCCATCGCGCGAATCTTCGGCGCACCAGTCACCGTTCCCGCCGGAAAACACGACGCGAGCGCATCAAACCGATCTAGCCCATCTCGCAATCGCGATCTCAAACTCGTCTCAAGATGCTGCACGTGCGAATAACGCTCGACTCGCATCAGATCATCAACCTTCACCGATCCATAATCCGAAACGCGCCCGAGATCGTTGCGCCCGAGATCGACGAGCATCATGTGTTCTGCAATTTCTTTCTCGTCTGTTTTCAAATCTTCGCCAAGCATCCAATCTTCCGTTTCTGTGGCGCCACGTTTTCTCGTGCCCGCGATGGGACGATAGTCGAGCCGTTGTCCATGACAACGCACCAGCATCTCCGGCGATGCGCCGACGACAGTCTCATCACCGAGCCGGAGAAAAAACATGTACGGCGATGGATTGATCGCGCGCAGTGCTCGATAGATCTGCAACGGATCGCCATTAAACTGCGCCGAGAACCGCTGCGAGAGCACGACTTGATAACAGTCGCCGGCAGCGATGTGTTCCTTCACCTGGCGCACGCCGTCTTCGAACGCCCGCCGCGTCCAGTTTGATTGCAGTGCAATGTTTTCCGCGTTGTCGTTGCGGGTTTGCACACGCGGGATGCCGGGCGTTTCGAAGATCCGGTCTTCGAGCTCTTTTGTGCGCGCGACCGCCTGGTCGTAAAGCTCGCGCAGTTGCTCATGACTGCCGCCTGCTTCTTCGGTAAGAACAATCGAGACGATCTCGAGTCGCTGCTTGACGCGATCGAACGCAATCACGTTTCGATAAAACATCCAGACTGCGTCAGTCGGAGGATCGAGCGACTGGGTGGTATCGTCACGCAACGCAGGCTCAAACCACTGCGCCGCGTCGTATCCGATATAACCGACCGCGCCTCCGGCAAACGGCACGAGGCCCGGTCTGCGCGCGAGCGAGCGCCCGCGGAAATAATCTCTAACCCACTCAGTCGCGACTTTCAGATACGACTCGGTCTTGCCGTCGCGCTCGACGATGGTCTGCAATCCCTTGCCGCGCACGATCATCTCCGGCTCGGCGCCGAGGAACGAGTAGCGCGCGATTCGTTCACCACCTTCAACTGATTCGAGCAGGAATGAATACGGCGAATCACCGGCGATGCGCATGAACGCGCCGACAGGCGTGTGCAAATCCGCCAGCACCGAGCGCACCACCGGCACAACATTGCCCTGTCGCGCCTCGCGCTCAAACGCTTCGAATGATGGTGGTTGCAGATCGAGCATCGTACGGTCCTACATCCACAGATTACACAGATAAAGAAAACAATCTGCGCAATCTGTGGATAACAAAATCTCCGACTACCCCAGGCGCGTGCCGTTGAGCCAGTGTCCACCGTCGACCACGAGCACGACTCCGTTAATAAAACTCGCCGCATCAGAACAGAGAAACACCGCGGCCTTCTCGATATCAGCGATTCTTCCGAAACGTCCAACCGGGATCTTCTTCAGTAAGCGATCCTTCACCGGCTGTGGCACGAGACGCTTCATGCCTTCCGTGTCTTCGATTGGACCAGGCGCGATCGCATTCACGCGTATGCCGTAGCGTCCCCACTCCACCGCGAGATTGCGCGTCAACGCATCGACACCCGCCTTCGCCGCAGACACGTGAAGCTGCATCGGCGTCCCGAGATAGTGCAGCGTCGCCGAAATGTTTAGGATTTGCCCGTGATGTTCCTTGAGTTGTGCAAAAGCGGCACGACAGACGTTGAACGTGCCTTTCAGATCGAT
>DATFDT010000300.1:0-5624 GCA_035251975.1 Pyrinomonadaceae bacterium
ACAAGTCAGGAAGAGGGGCTTGCCCCCGCTGTTTTGGATCAGGCAGCTATCGGCTGGATTGATTCATGCTGCAGAGAACAGCTACACACGGCGCTTTCTCCCTTTGGTGGGAACATGTGGTAGTACATACCGATCATCATCGGTATGAACACGATCGTGTTGTAGAAGAGATGTATCTCGACTCGAAACTTCGGCAGCAGCATTTGCAGAAAACTAACTGGGACGGGCGAGCCGAGCCAGTAATGATGTGTTAACGCCTGCCATTGCAGCACTGCATGCTCGATGTGATGCCAAAACTGGATTGCCAGAGCGATGGTCCACCATCTACGTGAAGTTCCGGAGAAACCTCTTCTAAGTGTCCAAAGACCAATCAGCATCACGATTGCATATCCATAGTGCAAGAGCTCGGAACTCACGAGCCACGGATAAAACAGACCAAGAAACCCGCCAGACTTTGGCCGCGGCCAGCCCAACATATAAATCTGATACGCCTGGGCCAGATGTTCGGCCCAGTGAGCCAGCACTACGAACATGAACAGATTAAGTGCGCGCTTGTGCCAAACACTATTCAGCTTCTGATAAAACATCCGATCTTCCTTTGCTGAAAATGTTCTGGGTGTCGAGGGAGGACCGCAACTATAAACGTTTGTTTCTTAAGTAGCGTGGCATTTTTGCTGTAAACTGCACCCTCATGAAATTCATTGAAGCGTTTTGGCGAGACCTGCATTACAGCGCGCGAATGCTGCTGAAACGGCGCGGCTTCGCTGCGATTGCGGTTATTACGCTGGCGCTTGGCATCGGCGCGAATACCGCGATCTTCAGTCTCGTCAGAGGCGTACTGTTGCGTCCGCTGCCATTCACCGAATCAGAGCGCTTGATCGGCATACGCGAAAGTAAGGTCGGCGAAGGTCACAATAATCCGATGGCCTTTCGCACGTTTGCCGAGATCCGCGATAAAGCTCAGACGATCGAATCCATCGCCGCTTACGTCAACTCAGACCCAACGATCGAACAGGCGGAAGGCACAGCGAGCTTGCAAGGTGCGCGTGTGTCGCACACGTACTTCAAAGTGTTGGGTGTGAAGCCGATTCTGGGCCGCGATTTCACTCCGGAAGATAACAAACCGGGAGCGCCACTCACCGCAATCCTCAGTTACGAACTATGGCAACAGCTTTATGGCGGCGACCGGGATATCGTCGGCAAGTCGGAGAAGATCGACGGGCAGAGTGTGACGATTATCGGTGTGATGGGTCCGATAAGTATCGGCGGACAGATCGGTTGGCGCAGTCTCTGGATGCCGTTACGCGTCAACGAGGCAAGACAACTGAATAACGCCGGACGCTGGGTGCAAGCTTCCGCGCGGCTGAAACCCGGCGTGACGATCGAGCAGGCGCGCGCTGAGCTCGCAAACTTGATGGAGAACATCAAGCAGGCATATCCCGCAACTCATAACCGTGACCACGGCATTTATGCGACTCCGCTGAAAGATTACGTGGTCGATTCGGGCGCGCAAAGAGCTCTTTGGATCTTGTTTGGCGCAGTCGTGCTCGTGCTGCTGATTGCGTGCGCCAACGTTGCGAGCCTCTGGCTGACGCATGCTGCGGGACGTGAAAGAGAATTGGCCGTGCGCGCTGCGCTTGGTGCGAGCCGCTTCGCGCTCGTGCGGCAGTTATTGAGCGAGAGTTTGTTGTTGACCGTTGGCGGGGTCATTGCGGGGTGGTTGCTCGCGCAATGGCTCGTGGCGACAGTTCTCAAGTTCAGCCCTGATGAAGTGCGACGCATGGGCGAGATCAAGCTGGATGCGGTAGTGTTGGTTTTCACACTCGGGTTGAGTGCATTGACGACTCTCCTGTTTGGATTGTTTCCGGCATTGAGTGCGACAAAGCTCGACCTGGACCAAAGCCTCAAAGAGGGCACGCGTGGAGGATCCGGCAGCAGGCGGCAGCAACGTCTCCGCGGCACGCTCGTAGTCGTCGAGGTTGCACTCGCGCTGCTTTTGTTAGCTGGTTCAGGTTTGTTGCTGAAGAGTTTTGCCAAGTTGCGAAACCTGGAGCTCGGTTTCAATCCTGATCGGTTATTAACGATGAGTTTGCGTTTGCCCTCCAACGGTTACAAAGAGCCGGCACAACGCGTGAGCTACTTCCAACAGACGCTCGACAACCTGCAACAAATGCCAGGTGTCGAGGCGGCAGGCATCTGCCTCTTACTGCCGATGACGGGCGATGCCTTTACTGACCCTGTTTGGATCGAAGGTCAAGCGGATCCACCCACAGGTGAAGAACCGGTTTTGCGTGGCGGCAGCGTATCGGCCAATTACTTCAAAGCTATGGGTATTCCTTTTCGATGGGGAAGGCCTTTCAGCGAGGACGAAGTGTGGCAGGGGACGCCAGTCATCATCGTCAACGAAGCGTTTGCACGTCGCTTCTTTCCCGGTGAGAACCCTGTTGGCAAACGGGTCAAAGTAGGTGTTCGGAATCCGCCGTATTCAACCATCGTCGGGGTCGTTGCTAATCACATTCAGCCAGGCGTTGATAACCTGATTTGGGAAGAGATGTTTTATCCGTACGTCAACACCGCTGACCCGCCGCTTGGAGTGATGAATCTGGTGGTGAAGACGACTGGCGATCCATCGGCCATGAGCAGCCCCATCAGGAATGAAATCCGAAGATCGGATCGATTGACTACGATTACCAACGTTAGAACGATGGATGAGCTGCGAGCGACTGCGTTGCAATCCGACCGCTTCAATCTTTGGCTGATGGGTTCGTTTGCGGTTCTCGCGCTGCTGCTGGCTGCTTTGGGCATCTACGGCGTGATGACTTACACCACAGCGCAACGCACGCGCGAGCTCGGCATCAGGCTCGCGCTCGGTGCGCAAACTGGCGACGTGCTCAAGCTGGTAACCGTGCAGGGAATGAAACTGGCGTTTATCGGAGTGGCGCTCGGACTATTGGGCTCGTTAGCCGTGACGCGTCTGATGGAGAGTTTGTTGTTTGAAGTCGGTACAACGGATCCCTTGACGTTCTCGCTTGTCACCGTGCTGCTGGCTGTTGTCAGCTTAGTGGCCTGCTACATTCCCGCGCGCCGCGCGACGAGAGTCGATCCGTTGATCGCACTACGAAGCGAGTGAACAAGCAGCGGGGGCAAGCCCCTCTTCCTGACTTGTTCATTCCTCTAAGACGCATGAAAACAAGTTTCCTTCCTGACTTGTTCTTTTTCATGGCCCTTCGAGGAATGAACAAGTCAGGAAGAGGGGCTTGCCCCCGCTGCTGACATGCTTGGTTGCAAATTGTCTGTCACATCCGGAAAAGAACCGCGGCCGAAAAAGACGTGATTCGCAAGGCGGCTGAACATAGGTAATCGGAGTACTGCACAACCAAGCTCGATCAGTTGTGGTTGACGAATACTCGAGGCAATGCGACGCGCCCATAAACGCGAGGCAAAGCGTGAACGGAATAGCTCACCTGAGTACGCCTGCAACACCTGAACATCACCCGTCGATAAATACTCGGTAACAACGCTGGCTGCGAACGCGGAGAGACGCATGCAGGGATCCAAACCGCCCGCGGTGAGTGGTGACACGGCGCCCGCTGCGTCTCCTATTAACATGCCGTTCGCGTTTGCGATGTTTCTGAGCACGCCGCCGACCGGAATGAAGCCCGCGCGTGATTCGATCTGTTTTGCGTTTTGCAGGTCGATGATGTTTGCGACGCGCGAACGAAAGTCTTGTAGTGCCGGTACCGGATCGAATAACGATGGATAGCCGCCGACGCCGAGGTGCGTCTCTTCGCCGTCGTGAGCAATCCAGGCGATGTAACCCGGCGCCAGTTTCGGATTGAGAAAACAAAGCAGTCGCGGTGGACCATCAAGCATGGCTCCTTCAAAAACACTCTCCACGCCCACGATAAATTCGCGATTCAATTCGAGGTTCAGATCTTTAGCAACACGTGAGCGGGCGCCATCAGCGCCGATCAAGTAGCGTGTCGTTATCGAGCGTGAGCTGAGTTGCAGTGTTAGTTTGCCGTTGGTTGCTGAATATCCGATGTAGCTTGTATGCGGAAGCCAATCGACACCGGCGTGTAAACATTGCTGCAGGTAACGCTGGTAGAGTTGGCCCATACGGCCGATGCGAAACTCGTCGTGCTGGCTGACGAGCTCCAGCGATCGGTGCGCGGGTGAGTAAAGCGTGACGTGTTTGATCGGTGGGCCAAGACAGTCGTCGGGCAGGTCGAAATCGACGAGCGTGCGGCGCACGAAGATTCCGGTGGTATGAATTTTCTGTTCGAGAGTGTTCTTGCGATCGACGAGGAGAACGCTGAGACCCTGCCGGGCAAGCAGGCGAGCACACTGAAGGCCGGCCAGTCCGGCGCCGATGATAGTTACGTCGTAGCTCGTTCTCATAAACGTATCGCCAAGTCCTTTATCGCGCAGAGTTCAACGACAAAAAAGGGGGGAGAGGCGGGTCGGCACTAAATGTTTCGCATCTGTTTGATCAGCGATTCCATGTGGCTCAAATATTTCTCGAGTGCGCTGCGGCCGGCGGCGGTCAGTTTGTATTCGGTCTTAGGCAGACGGCCCTCGAAAAACTTTGTGCAGGAGATGTAGCCTGCTTCTTCGAGTTTGCGCGCATGTACGCTCAGGTTTCCGTCAGTCGTATTCATCAGTTTCTTCAGATCGCTGAACGTCAACGATTCGTTCGCAGCCAGCGCGCTGATGATCCCCAGGCGCAAGCGTTCGTGGATCAGGCGATCGAGATTCGGCGCCGCGCTCTTTTCCTTTGTCCGCGCGACTTGCTGATCCGTCACCTCGGCAACAGTCTTTTTTGCACTCGATTGTTTAGCCACCGTATTTCCTCACAATAATTGCACCAAATACAACGTGCAGTCCGCCGAAGCCCGCAGCCATGAACCAGTTGGCGTATGCGGGCGGCGAGAACAGCGCGAGGGCGCCGAGGACCATGAGACAGATGCCCATGATTGGCACCACTTTGACGGAGTACATGCCGCCAGTGATCACGCCCGTTCCGTAAAGTAATAACCAAACACCGGGGATCGCGTTAGTCAGTCCGGCCTGGACCAGCACGATTGTCAGCAGTCCGCCGGCAAGTAGTGGCGGCGTCAAGCTGAATACTGCTTTTCTTCCGGGGCCGGAACCGAGTGGCATATCGATCGCGCGCGCCTTGCGGTCCATGGACCAACCGGCAATTAGGAGCGAGATCAATCCTTCAGCGATCCAGACAGCGAGCCACGCGTTGAAGGTCGATTGCAGAGCGGCGATCGCGGTGGCGATGAGAGCGGTGACGCCGATTGCGATCTCGCCCCAACCGGAGATGCCGGTAAAGGCAGTCGCGAGCTCCATCGTTTCGCGGATATAGCGCAGATTGTCCATGGCCCGGTCGTGCAGGGCCGGTGGCTCGGGCTGGGATTCAGGGATGAGCGGCACAGGCTTCATCGTTCGGGCATTTTATGCCGCATTCGCGACTCCGGTCAAGTACTTTGCGGAGTAAAGAAGAGCACGGGCTGGTAACTGGAAGGTCTGGGACTGTGTCCGGCAGAGATTTTGTATGGACCATCATTGTAAATTCTCATTGACGTGAACCAACCGAAGGAGTAGAGTGCGCACTC
>DATFDT010000301.1:0-7770 GCA_035251975.1 Pyrinomonadaceae bacterium
GGCAACGGGCTTTGTTTCGTCGACGAGAACACGCTCTTCACGGGCAAGTAGTATTTATGAGTATGACACCAACTTACCAGGCCGCGAATATCGCAGCGCCACTCGTTGAAGAACTCTTCGCACGCCACTTCGCCGAAGCGCAGCGAATGGGCGAAGACGGATTGGCGCCTCAACCCGATGCACACGCGATCGCGGCGATCATCAACGCGACTTTCTGGGCCAGTTTTCGACCGGAAGAAGGTCGATTTCCCAAGATCTCCATCGCTTACCTGCCACCAGAACAAGCCGGACAACCGATGGTCTTCGAGCATCCGCTGCCGCTGACTGCCGGTGTACTAATGAAACTCGCACCCGCCGTCGAGCGTCCGGAGATCCATCTCGGCGTTTGGAATCACGGCGACGAGTTGAGAGTTTGGGGAACAACGCGAACGATTCCGAGTTTCTGTTTTGTGCTCGAAGATATTGAGCCGGGTTTGCTCGTCGTCAAACATCGTCGACTCGATGGATTTGGGAAGTACGCGAACGTGGCCGTGCTCAAAGGCGAGCAGGTAAAAGTGATCGACGAAAAAGGCACGAGCCTGCCTGACTGTCCACAACTGCTGCGAGCGTTGTTGGCGTTCACGGCTGCGGCTACGAATGGACCACAACACTCGTTGAACATTCTGGTCCAGCTAAGCGCGTCGATGCGCGCGCATGGGCACGGCGGCACGTTGCTCGTTGTGCCTTCGGAAAGCGATCGCTGGCGTGAGTCGATCGCGCAGCCGATTCTGTATTCGGTTGCGCCCAAGTTCGCTGCGCTTTCTTCACTCGTGCGCCAGAAAGTCGATGAGGAGGCTCGTAGATCGTGGGAAAGCGCGCTACGCCGGGCCGTCGATACGATTGGTGGAATGACTGCGGTTGACGGCGCCACTGTGATCAACGATCAGTATGACGTGCTCGCGTTTGGGGCAAAGATTCGCCGCAAGGAAGGATGCCCGCCGGTTGATAAGTGGGTGATAACTGAGCCGGTGGTTGGGAACCTTCCGATCGTCGTGCAGCCGACTGAGCATGGCGGCACGAGGCATCTTTCGGCGGCGCAGTTCGTTTTCGATCAGCGCGATGCGCTCGCGTTAGTCGCTTCGCAGGACGGAAAGTTCACTGTGTTTGCGTGGTCGCCGTGTGAAGAGATGGTCCACGCGCACAGAGTCGAATCGCTGTTGATGTAACTTGGATAGAACAAGTCACTCAGAATAGAACAAGCATTGAATAGAACAGGTCAGGAAGAGGGGCTTGCCCCGCTCGTCCAATCCAAGTAACGGCGGGGGCAAGCCCCTCTTCCTGACTTGTTCTATTCTGAGAGTTCTAACTTCTTCAAGGTGTGAACACGCGACGGAAGATTATCCCCGAGAAGTTCAACCGCATCGCGCGTCCGTCGACAATCGATTCGAAATTCATCCAATCCGGGCCGTCGGGATCGCCGATCCCAAACTTCCCGTCACCACGCGGCACGAGCGGCTGCACGCCTTCGATGAAGAGCTGTCCCTTACGCATCACGATACGCGTATCGCCGTACCACGGACTGTCGTTGTTGTAGTGACCAGCAAAACCTTCCCACTCTTTCTTTGTCTCGAACGTCTTTGGACCAGTGTACTTCTCACCGAGATACCAGTTCGCGCCGTGATACGCCTGCGTCACCTGCTGGTTCTCACGCACGAACCCCAGCAGATACGTATCCAGGTCCGGATGCTTCACGATGAAGCGATCGCCGCCTGAGCGCTCAAGTACGATGCGACGATTCCCGTACACGAGAACCAGACTGGCTCCGTCAGCCACCAGCTCCAGTTTCTTGCCATCGAGCGAAGTGTAAGTGCCAACATAATCGGCGGCGTTCTTTACTTCAGTTGGCGAAGGCGGCGGCGCAGGAGCCTCAGGCAGCGGCTTATTGTCCGCCGACGCATTGAAGAGCTCGACGGCGTACTTCGTCACCGGTACCGGACGATAACCACGCAGGTTCGCATTCACTGACGCAAACGCACCGATGTTCCCAGTCACATCAACATCGATCGACGAGCTGAATGCAACCATGCCGCCGGTGTGACGAAGGCGCGTGTGTCCAGCGATGTCGCTCACCCACAGTCCGTAACCATAGCCAGCGGGTTCGCCACGATAAGGCGAGTCGATCAACGGCTTCATGAACAACGCAAAACTCTCTTCAGAGATCAAGCGACCCTTTGGTAGCGCGCCGCGATTGAGCAGCATGCGCATGTATTTCGCCATGTCAGCCGGCGTCGACGCGACACTGCCAGCAGCAATATCGACTTCGAGCCACTGCGCTTCAGCCAGTGGACCATTAAGCGGAAACGGCTTGCCTTCCTGAAGCGGCTCGTAACCGATCGCCATCAACTTGCGCAGATTGTTGATGATGATCGGCGAGCTCGCTGTCATTCCGAGCGGTTCGATCATTCGCGCCCGCATCGCGTCGGCGAAAGGTCGCTTGTCGATCGCTTCGATCAGGAAACCGAGGATGTTGTAGCCGGTGTTTGAATAAAGAAAACGCTTGCCGGGCTCCCATGCGGTCCAGAGCTCACCGAGAAGCGCGTCGAGCAGGAGCGGCGCGCCGGGTAGTCCGGCCGAATGCTGCAAAATGTGATGTGTAGTGATCGCCGCAAACTTCGAGTTGATCTTTAGCCACGGCAGATACTCGACGATGGGTTTGTTGAGATCGAGTTTTCCCTCGTCGCGCAACTGCATCAACGTGAGACTCACGAACGACTTCGAGATCGATCCGATCTCAAACATCGTCTCCGGTGCGACCCGCAAACCCGCTTTCGTGTCGGCGTAACCGTAAGTGGAAGCGCGTATCAAGCCATCGCGGTTTGCGAGCGCCAGCGTCATTCCGGGCGCGCCCGTCTCGTGCATGTGCCGCGTGATGAATTCATCGAGCCGCGCGAACAGAGGCTGCACCGCCGCCGCCTGGGCCAACACACGCGCCGGCACAAACGAATGCAAAAGCGTCACCGCCACCGCTGACTTCGCACTACTTGAAATAAACTGTCGTCGTGAAATATTCATAAGATTTTTTTGGCCACAAAAGGGCAAAAACACAAAATTTATTTTTAGTTTATGTGCCTTTTCGTGGGCTTATTTTTGTGCCTTTTGTGGTCCTATTTGTTCAAACCCAGACTTTTCGCTAATTCGATAAATCGCGGCTCTGCACGCAAATTCTTGAACACTGGATCGACCGCAATGAACGGCAACCAGTTGAACCGCTCGTCACGCGACTTCTCGAGCCAGTCGAGCGCGAGCTTGCGCTCATCCATGCCCGCATAAATTACCGCAGTTTGAAATGGCGAAACGTACTGCCGCTTTGATAACTCCTCGAGCCTCGCGATCGCCTTCTCGGCATCCGCTCGTTTCCCCGCGCGCGCCTGTGCATGGCCCAATGCGGTCAGCGCCGCTACATTGTCAGGCAATGCCTTTAACGCAAGCTTGAACTCATTGATGGCTTCTTCGAGCTTGCCTGATTCTTCAAGCACGAGGCCGAGCTCGTAATGCGCGCGCGCGAAGCTCGGATCGGTTTCCATGAGTTTTAGCGACTCTTTGCGAGCTTCGTCAAGCCGGCCTGCATAATACAGGCTGCGAATGTAGTCGCTGTAGATCGTGAGTGAGAAGGGCTCGAGGTCGTGTGCAGTCTTCGCCTCGACGACTGATTCGTTCAATCTACCGCTCGCGGCGAGATAACTCGCGTACCACTGGTGCGCCGTCGCGTAGTTTGGATTGAGCGCGATCGCTTTCTTGAAATGTTCCTCCGCTTCGGCCCACTTCAGGTGATAACGATAGGTAACAAACCCGAGCGCGGTGTGCGCCTCAGCGAGACTCTCGTTGATCGACAACGCCTTTCGTGAAGCAGCCTCAGCTTTCGGGAATGAGTCGTCAGCCGACGTGACGTTGTAAACGTTGAGTAACAGGTAACAGTCGGCAAGTCCGGCATAAGCGAGCGCGTAATCCTGATCGCGCTGGATTGCTTTGCCGAAGTATTCGATGCCGTTTTGTAGTCCCTCCACCGTTCGCTTGTTCCAGTTGTAACGGCCCTGCAAGTAGAGACGATAAGCTTCGGAATCGGGCGAATAGTTTCGCGTCAACTGCGCGTGGTCCATGTTGTCCGCGCGCGAGCGTAGTCTCTGCGACACGTCACGCGAGATCTGTTGCGGCAGCGCCACCACTTCCGAGACTTTTCGACCGTAACGCTCACCCCAGATGTGACTATCGTCGCGCACGTCAATCAATTCGACACGGACCGACAGATCGTCGCCGACTTGCGCAATGCTGCCCGATAACAACGCGTGTACGCCGAGCTCGCGTCCGATCTTCTTCGGATCCGTCTCGCGTCCTTTGTAATGAAAGACGGTGCTGCTCGACTTCACTTTCAGATTGGGCATTCTCGAAAGGCTGTCGATCAGGCTTTCCGTGATGCCGTCGGAAAGGTATTCGGTGTTGGGATCGCTGTTGGTGAACGGTAAGACGGCGAGCGATTTGATGGTCGAATCTGCCTCAGTATGCTGATTGCGGCGAAACGCTATGAGGGCAAGTGTGACAATCACGAGCAACGCCAAAGCGCCAACCGTGATCTTGCGCGGCGTGGTCCAAAATACGTTTGCTGGGACTAACCTCGGTACTGTCGTTGTCGCAGGAGCGTCGGTCAGCGTTCTGCCAACGGTGGTATCGAGTTCGATCTCACGCAGCACTTGCTCGAGATCGACGCGCATCTCTTCGATCTTCTGGTAACGATCCTGTGGCGCCTTCGCGAGCGCTTTGTCGAGTATCTCCTGAATGCGACGCAACGCGGCGGAGTCTTCGCCACGTGCTTCGACGATTGGTTTCGGCTTGTGATAGACGACTGCGTAACGTACGTCGAGTGCAGTCTTACCGCGAAACGGCCACGTGCCCGCGAGCATCTCGTAAAGCAACACGCCGGTGGAAAAGATGTCGGCGCGATGATCGGCTTTCAAGCCCTGCGCCTGTTCGGGCGCGGCATAAGTCGACGTTCCGTAAGGCACGCCCATTTCCGTGAGCTGCGGATCGCTCGTCTCGGATTGAGGACTCTCGATCAGTTTTGCGAGACCGAAGTCAAGCACTTTCACCGTGCCCGAGCGAGTGACCATGACGTTGCGCGCCTTGATATCACGATGAACGATGCCGCGGCTGTGCGCTGCTGCGAGTGCGTCAGTCACCTGGATCGTGATCGAGAGCGCGCGGCGCAAATCGAGTGGCTTACCATCGACAATCTCACGCACATTGCGCCCTTCAACAAACTGCATCGCGATAAACTGAACGTCGCCGACTTTATGCAGACCGAAGATCGTGCAGATGTTTGGATGGTCGAGCGAAGAAGCGAGCTTGGCCTCACGTTCGAAACGAGCGAGGTTGGAAGCGCTGTCAGTGAGATCCGGCGGGATGACTTTTATAACCGCGGGCCGGTCGAGCGTGGTATCGATGACTTTGTAAACAGTACCCTGTCCACCCTCACCAATCTTTTCGACGACACGATAATGGAGGAGGAGTTGCCCGAGCATAGCTGAAAGGGGGTCGAACCGGCGCGGGCGTATTCTGGACAGGATTCGCGGAATTTACAAGGGGTAGATTTAATCCTTCTGTATCACAAACGTATTTGATACTTCTTTCACTCGCAATCCGGTCCAGGTGTCGTCGATGACTTCGAGCACGCGGGCCCGGGCGCGTTGCGCGATTTCAAATACTTTGCTTTGTGGTAACACGTGCATCTCCATGCCACCCTTCGCCGCGTCCGCCGATAAATATTCTGTTAACGAGAAAGTGTAGCCGCGCCGGTACGTAGGTACCTGGAAGAATGCGACGCCGCCGGGATTGAGTGAACGAATCAACGCTTCGATGATGAATGCAATCACGGGCGGTGGATTGTGTTGCAGCACAATCATCGAGTAACTCACGTCAACTTTTGGAAGACTCTGAATGTCTGAGACACGTTTGAGGTGATTGAGAGCGACGTTCGAGACGTTCTCTTTTGTCAGGTAAGCCTCTGCGCATTGTAAATGAGGCAATGAGATATCGTAGGCGTGAACCTTCTCAAACCGGTTCGCTAAATGGCGCGTGATGCGCCCGACTCCGCACCCGTAATCCAGACAAGTTCTGAATCCACGATGTTCGACATGATTTCTTTCGAGGCTGCCGAACAACTGGGCGACATGCTGTTCGCCGGTCTGATAAAACTCCTTCTCGTGGGCTTGAATATTGGCTTGTTGGTATTGGTCCGCTACGACTACGGACCAGTGCGGCTCTCTTTTTCCAAGCTCTTCCCAGTTAGACTGAATATGATCGAAAAGCTTTTGCAGGTCTTGTTCATTACTCACCTCCTCAATAGTCATTGCCGGCTCATCGCCGGACAGGACGGGTACGTGGAGGTTAGGATTCTTGTCGCGAAACTCGGTTGAATAGATGAAATTGGCGCGGAGTTGTTCGGTGGAAATGCATTTACGCAAGTGTTCATCGATGACGCGATCGCTTTCCGGTTCACGATCGAGGTAAAGCCGGTAGGCCCAGACGACGGCATCCCTCGTCAATTTTGCGGATTGCTGATCGGGACGAGTGACTTTAGATTTCGCGGTTCGATAAAATCTCTTCAGCGCATCGGTCATACCTGTAATAGATATCACGACGGAGGTGAGCTTTGAAAATCGTTTGTCTCTCAATTCTTTTAATGACTCTCGCGCCGCGTTGGACCGTGCAGACGAGTGGCGTTAGTCAGCGGCTGCGGGGCGTGAGCGCCGTGAGTGAGCAGGTGGCTTGGGCCAGTGGAGCGGGATCGACGATACTTCGGACTGCGGATGGTGGACTCTCGTGGCAGCAATTCATTGTATCTCCCGACGCGCTCGACTTCCGCGACATCGACGCTATTGACGCGCGAACTGCATACGTCATGAGCATCGGCAATGGACCAGCCTCACGAATCTATAAAACCACTGACGCCGGCACGACCTGGAAAGTGCAATTTAGAAACAAAGACGAAAAGGCGTTCCTCGATGCGATGTCGTTCTGGGATGCGAATCACGGCATCGCCTTCGGTGATTCAGTTGATAAGCAGTTTTACATACTCATAACAACTGACGGCCGCACGTGGTCGCGTGTGCCAACAACAAGTTTGCCGCCGGCGCAGGAGAATGAAGGCGCGTTCGCAGCCAGTGGCACTAACATCGCGCTGTTCGGTAAGTCGTATGCCTGGATCGGAACTGGTGCGGCGGCTAAGTCGCGTGTGCTGCGCACGACTGACGGTGGTCGAACGTGGCAAGTCGCCGATACACCACTCGCCTCAGGACCATCCAGCGGGATCTTTTCGATTGCTTTCCGTGACGCGAAGCATGGCGTGATCGCGGGTGGTGATTACAGGAAAGAACAGGAGGCGGTCGATAACCTGGCAGTCACGACTGACGGGGGTGTTACGTGGACGCTCGTGAAGGGTTTGACAGGATTTCGCTCGGTTGTCGCTTACGTGCCAGGCATGAAAACGCCGGCGCTGATCGCACTTGGACCATCAGGTGGCGACTACTCGCTCGACGATGGTCGCACGTGGAAGCCGATCGATGGCCCTGGTTTCGATACTTTTAGTTTCGCACGCGGCAAACAGCTCGGTTGGGGCGCCGGCGCCGGGGGCAAACTCGGTAAGTTAACTTTCAGCGAATAAGGAACCACCGAATAGAACAAGTCAGGAAGAGGGGCTTGCCCCCGCCGTTGCTTGGATTGGATGAGCGGGGGCAAGCC
>DATFDT010000302.1:0-6129 GCA_035251975.1 Pyrinomonadaceae bacterium
AATAGAACAAGTCAGGAAGAGGGGCTTGCCCCCGCTGGTTGAAAAACCAGCAACGCACTATTACACCACTACGGTATGGTGAGTGGCGCCCTAATTTCATCTCTGCGTGATCTCTGCGTCTGCGGTGAATTTGTCCGCTAAAACAATGGGGCACTAATCGCAACCTTTATCAACCGGTTCCAAGGTGTTAAAATCTCCTCCTAGTGATGACGACCGCAGAAGAGCCATTAACCGAAGAGCAGGAAGTCTTCCTTAAACACATCCAGCGAAAGGGTCTGAAGCGCACGTCTCAGCGCGACCTGATTCTGGATGTTTTTTTACGTACTGAAGAACACCTCTCAAACGAAGATCTGTACCAGCTCGTAAAAAAAGAAGACTCGACCGTCGGACAAACGACCGTCTATCGCACGCTCAAGTTGCTCACTGAAGCTGGGCTCGCGCGCGAAGTCCGCTTCGGCGACGGGCGCGCGCATTACGAACACAACTACAAACATCAACATCACGATCACATGATTTGTTCGGAGTGCGGCAAGATTATCGAGTTCTTTTCGGCTGAGCTCGAAGCGATCCAGGACGCGATGGCCGCGAAGCATCACTTCGAAATCACGCAGCACCTGTTGCGCATTATCGGCGTCTGCGCCGAGTGTTCGGCAGCGCGCAGACAAAGCGAACGGACCCTTACCGCGCGCTCGTAGTTTTGCAGAAGTCTCCCCCGGATTTACACTAGCCAAACAGATTACACAGCGGTTGGAGGTTGGGCATGAGTGTCTCAATTACGTTTGAACCTTCCGGCATCAACGGTCTCGTCGCCGAGGGAACTTATCTCATTGACGCGGCACGACGTATGGGCGCGCCACTCGGTGAAGGATGCACGTCGGGCAAAGGCGAGTGCCCGTCGTGTGTTGTTTCCGTGAAAGCGGGCGCGAATTTACTGTCGCTACCGAGCCTCGCCGAAGAGCAGCAGCTCGGCGCGGACCAGTTGGACCAGTCGTTGCGACTCGCGTGTCAGGTTAAGATCGAGAACCACGGCGATGTAGTGGTGATGGCTGCGACGCGACCACAAAGATCGGAGCCGGTCGATTTGGGATCAGATCTGACGAAGAAGTTCGGCGCGCTGCCACTCGGCAAGAAGCTTGCTACGCTGGTCCAGTTGGAGGCGATTGCGATGTCGGAAGCGTTTGACGCCGCGATCGAGAAGCCGCTCGCGTTTGGATCGAAGACGTTTGATACGATCGTTAGTAAGGCGAAAGCGAGAAGTGCGCAGAAGAAACAGGTGTGATTTGTTAGACAAGATTACACACTTTACAAGATTGACGGTGGTGCTCGCGGCGCCACTGTTGTTTTGGGGCTGCCCGAAAGACAATCCGCCGTCGAGGCCGCGCGCCACTGTTTCGAGTAGTACTCGTCCAATAAGTCCATTGCCGCCCGTTCTGTTCGACGGCGATCGTGCGATGGACCACGTGAAGAAGCAGATCGACTTTGGACCACGCCCTCCTGACACTGAGCAGCTCGCAAAGACACGCGCTTACATCACAAACGAATTGAAGTCTTATGGACTGACAGTCTCGCTGGACGAGTTCACTGCCAGGACGCCGCAAGGTGAAAAGAAGATGGCAAACATCGTCGCCGAGATCCCTGGCGAGACCAAAACACTGATCCTGATCACGAGTCACTACGATACCAAGTTTTACAAAGACATGAATTTCGTCGGCGCAAACGATCCGGCAGCATCAGTCGGCACGCTGATCGAGATTGGTCGGGTGCTCGGTAGCCGTAAAGAAAAAGCGAAAGTGACGTATCGACTCGTGTTCTTCGACGGCGAAGAGTCGTTTTGCGAAGGCTGGTCTGAATGTGGTGACGAACAGAATCCCGATAATACTTACGGCAGCCGTCATTACGTTTCGCAACTGCGTGCGCGCAACGAGCTCGAGAATACGCGCGCCATGATCCTGCTCGACATGATGGGTTACAAGAATCTCGAGTTGGGCCGCGACACGACGAGCACGCGATGGTTGCAGGACATCATCTGGCAAACCGGACGCTCGCTCGGATACGACAAGGTGTTTGTCGATCGTGAAGAAGGCGTTGGTGGTGACGATCACGAGCCGTTTATTAGCGCGGGTGTGCCTGCGGTGGATATTATTCAACTGACGTCGTATCCACACTGGCACCGCGCTGACGATACGATCGATAAAGTGTCAGCGCAGAGCATGAAGATTGTTGGCGAAACGATCCTGGCGAGTCTGCCAAAGATCACCGAACACGTGCCACAAAAAGGCACAAAAGAGGACAAGAAAGCACAAACAGAACCGAGCGCGGTAGCGCCGAGTCCGATTCAGTAATAAGAGGAAAGCGATGCTTACATCACCCGAAATACTCGTTCCGATCGATTTTTCACCCTGCTCGGTGAACGCGCTCAGAGTTGCTGTGGGAATGGCGGCGCCCGAAGGCGATCTGACGTTGCTGCATGTTGTCGACGAGGATTTCATAAAAGCCGCTGTAGCTGCGGGGATGGGAACGACCGAGGATCTGCGCGGACGTCTCAAGGAACAAGCGGAGGCGAGTTTTGCGAACGTGCTGGAAGGAATCGAAATCGGCAATGTCGATATCGAAAAGATGATCGTCATCGGACTTCCGTTTGTTGAGATACTGAAGATTGCGCGTGATCTCGATTTGCCGATGATCGTGATGGGAATTAGAGGCCAGTCGACGCCCGCTGAAGAAATACTGTTTGGTTCGACGGCGGAGAAGGTGCTGCGCGGCACGCGCGTGCCGGTGTTGTGCGTGCCGTACTAACGTTGCGCCGCTGCGTGAGAAATCCTTTTCGGCGCTCAATAGTGTTCACTCACGCAGCGGCGCAACGGCGCAAAGGAAGAATTTATCACCTGAGATAACATGAAAAGAATCGCAGTCATTCCTGGTGATGGAATTGGTCCTGAGGTGGTGCGCGAGGCCGTTCGCGTGCTGCGTCACTTGCAAGAAACCAACGGTCTCGAGCTCGAGTTGGTCGACTTCGATTGGGGCGCGGAAAAGTTTCTTCGCGACGGTGTGACGCTGCCCGAGGGAGCGCTCGAGATGTTGACCGCGGAGTTTGACGCGATCCTCGCCGGCGCGTTCGGCGATCCGCGCGTGCCGTCAAACAAACATGCCGAAGACATTCTGCTCGGTATGCGTCGCGGTCTCGATCTTTACATCAATCTCCGGCCCGTGCGCCTGCTCAACGATCGACTCACGCCGCTTCTCAACCGCAAAACTACTGACATCGATTTCGTCGTCTTTCGCGAGAACACTGAAGGCGCGTACGTCGCTGCCGGTGGCTTTTTGAAACACGGAACTGCCGACGAGATCGCGTTGCAGGATGAAGTCAACACACGGCATGGAGTCGAGCGGATCATCGTCGCTGCATTCGAGTACGCGCGTGCCAACGGTCGCAAGCGAGTGACGATGGCTGACAAGTCAAACGTGCAACGCTTCGGCGGCGACCTTTGGCAGCGTGTTTTCAAGGAAGTCGCTGCGGGTTATCCGGAGATCGCAGCGAATCATCAGTACGTCGATGCGATGGCTATGTACATGGTTCTCGATCCGTCGCAGTACGACGTGATCGTCAGCAACAATCTGTTCGGCGACATTCTGACTGACCTCGGTGCGGCGATTCAGGGCGGGCTCGGCCTCGCGGCTTCGGGAAATATTCATCCCGGAAGAGTCTCGCTGTTCGAGCCGGTGCACGGCAGCGCGCCGCCGCTCGCGGGCAAGGGAATCGCGAATCCGATTGGATCTATTCTGACCCTCGCGATGATGTTAGAATACCTGGGCTTCCAAACGTTGAATATCGAAATCGAGGACGCTGTTCGCAGCGCGATCTCTGCAAACGAAACGACCAGAGATCTCGGCGGACAACTCTCTACAGAACAGGCAGGCGCGGCGATCATCGCGCGTCTCGGGAAGAAGTAAAAAGAAGTTTGCGTTTCTTGTCTGTGAAATCTCTGTGTTCTCTGTGTCTTCGTGGTCAACATCACCACCGAGACACAGAGAACACAGAGGTTGCACAGAGAAGCAGAAGTGGAGGAGTTATGACGGGCGTAGGGAAACTCACGACGAAGGTGATCGCGGTTATTGTGGTGGTGGCGATGCTGGATGCGGTGGGCGTTCCACCCATGATCATGGTGTTGTTCACCGGGATGTGCTTCGTTATCTGGCTCTTTGCTCGTCGCGCGCAGGCGCGTGAAGTTGAACGCATCTTCGATTTTTATATCGCGGCCGACGCGGTGCTTCGTGAAGAAGAACGACGCTGGTACGGTTTCGAGATCTCGGAAGTGATCGAACATGGCGAGAGCCTGCTCGAGATCATGCCCGATCCGCCCCCGTTGAATTACTACGCGCTCGGTGCTCTTTATCAACGACTCGGTAATCATGCCGCGAGTGTTGACTATCTTTCACGAGTGATTGAAGACGAGCGATACGACGAAACTCATCGCACTGCGCCATCGCCACAACTGCGCCGTTACGTTTCGATGTTGCGACGAATCGAGTATCAGCCATCGCTTGCGCCCCAAACGCTCGCCGCCATCCGAAGTTTGGAACGCGCGCGACAACGCAATGCCGCCAAGCTGCTCTCCGAGAGCCGCGCCCTTGTGGATGCAGGGCAACGCGTCGTGAAGGAAGAGAAACCTGTGACTGAAGCAACTGAAACTCCGAGGTTTGCGGCATCTTTGCCGTTGAGTGAGATCTCTGCGCCGCCGCCAATCACGACGGTGCTGCACGACGTCTATCAGGACGAAACCAGAACCAGTAACTAACGCGACTTGTTCGAATCCCTTTCAGCGGAAATCATTGCGATCGGATCGGAGCTACTTGCGCCCGATCGCACTGATACCAATAGTCTCTGGCTCACTGAACAACTCAATCGCCTCGGTATCGAAGTCAAACTCAAGACCATTGTCGGCGACGACGATGCGCGTCTCGAAGAAGCAATTGGAGACGCGGTGCGCCGTTCGAAAGTGGTAATCACCACCGGCGGTCTTGGTCCAACCGAAGACGACATTACACGCAAGATAACTGCACGCGCGCTCGGCAAACGACTGCTGCTCGACGAAGTCGTGCTCGCTGAGATCCGGCAGCGCTTTCAGAGTTTTGGAGTGACGATGCCGGAGCGAAATTCGCGCCAGGCGATGGTGATCGAAGACGCTGAAGTGCTGCCGAATCCAAACGGCACCGCGCCCGGAATGTTTATCGATCATAAGGGCACGGCGATTGTCCTACTGCCCGGACCGCCGCGCGAGATGCGTCCGATGTTTGAGAATCACGTTGCTGAGAGACTGAGTGGAAGGGCGGGAAGTTTGTGCGTAGTGCGACGGATGTTGCGAGTGGCGGGCATGGGCGAGTCGGCGGTTGATGAGAAGATCGCGCCGGTTTATACGCAGTACGACAATCCGGTGACTACGATTCTGTTCAATCAGAGTGAGATCGAGATCCATCTGACTGCGCGTGGGCGCACGGAGAAGGAAGCTTCACAGTTGCTCGATCGCTTGTCAGCGCAGATTGAGGAGCGACTCGGGAATGCAGTGTTCTCGTTTGCGGGTGAGAAGATGGAGGAAGTTGTTGGGCTGAAGCTTTCATTGGGTGGTTACACGCTCGCAGTTGCGGAGAGTTGTACCGGTGGTTTGCTGGCGCAGCGGATCACGGACGTGCCTGGATCGTCGAAATATTTTATTGGTGGTGTGATCGCCTATGCGAATGAGGTGAAGACGAAAGAATTGGGCGTCGAGCCGATGATGTTGATGGAGCACGGTGCGGTGAGTGCGCCCGTTGCGGAAGCGATGGCTGAAGGCGTTCGCAAGCGCATTGGAACTGATTTCGGGTTGTCGATCACGGGGATTGCCGGGCCGGATGGAGGTACGGAAGAGAAACCGGTCGGGACGGTTTTCATCGCGCTTGCGGACGAAGTGAAGACCGAGCATCGCCGGCTTAACGTTCCCGGCGATCGCAATCTGATCCGTTGGCGCTCGTCGCAAGCCGCGCTCGATATGCTGCGCCGCAGATTGTTGTGACGCGGTTATAAACAACTGTAGGGGTGGCCCTCCGTGGCCACGCGTTTCATGGGATATCGCGCACGGGTGGCCACGGAGGGCC
>DATFDT010000303.1:0-7505 GCA_035251975.1 Pyrinomonadaceae bacterium
CCCTGACGTAATTAGGCGACTTCAGCAGTTCGGGATCGACACCGCTCGCGATCAGCTCGTCGTCAGTGAAGGAGCTGATTGCTTCAACGCCGTCGCGCAAATTTTCCCAGAACTGGTCCAGATCCTCTGCGCCGGGGAAACGGCCGGCCATTCCGATGATGGCGATACGTTCTATCTCATCCAAATTTTCTTCAATGCTGCTCATCTAACTTTTTCCTCTTGTTCGTAGCCTGGCGGCGACTTATTGCCGCTCCCTGTCGTTTAGCGCGTTCTTCCATCTGCCGGCGCAAGTCTTCGTCGAGTTGTCTGGTCTCGAGTGGTACGTCGAGACGCCGTGCGAATAAGTTGTACAGGATGGAGTCTTCGTAATGATCGTCCTGTTCGATCGCGACTGTGTATCCGTTGCGTTCCAACATCCCGCTGATTTCGTTGAGACGTCCGTCGAAGTCGTGAACCTCAATGACGATTTGACGAATCTTCGGCCAGTCGTCAGTTGCGATTCCGCGTAACACGTCGAGCTCGCTCTTTTGCACGTCGATCTTCAGAAAGTCGATGACGCCGACGTTTTCCTCGCGGATGATCTCGGAGATGGTGCGTAGTTGACACTCGTAGGCCACTGCCTTGAGGCGTTCGTCGAGTAGCGCACCGGCGTGGCGCATGACGCGATCCATGCCGGCCACACCTTGCTGCAACTGGTTTCGCATGATGGCCGTCAACGCTTCTCTCTCTTCGTGCTCGTCGGCATAGAAAGAGGACATGCCGGAGCTGTTCGGGTAGAAAGTGAAACTGGCCATGCGGCTGCGGTCGGAGATGCCTGAGTTGAAGAGCCGCGCGTTGACTCCGTGGCGCGCGACATTCTCGCTCAGAATTTCGAACAGCGGCGGTGCAGGTTCAAAAGCATAGATGCGAATGTTCCTTGCTCTGAGGTGTGCAAAAAGCGTGAAGAAACCGATGTTGGCTCCGATATCGAAAACGCAGTCGCCGTTTTTTAGATCTATGCCGTGCTTGATATAGATCTGCTTCTCGAATATGTCGTGAAAGAAAAACTCGACTTCGGCCCTGCTCTGATAAGCGATCTCCATACCGTTTGGCAGGACGTAGCGCCTCGGCCTCTCGCCCGCCTCGATATCCGCTGCGTCGCCATCCATTGTTTCTTTCTTCGTCATGGCTTTGCACAAAAAGTCCTTGTTCTGGGATTTCTCTGTGCAACCTCTGTGTCCTCTGTGTCTCTGTGGTTTGGCTTTACTCGGCATTCATCAACCACAGAGACACAGAGGACACTGAGGTTGCACAGATGTGAGCGCGATCGAGATTTTTAGTGCAAAGCCCAGTCATACGAGAATTCCGCTTACGATCGGCACGCGGCTCATTAGTAAACAACGTCGAGCGTCACGTACTCGGGGAGGGGTTGAACTTGTGATAGGTCGCTCTCCAGCAACGTAATGTCGCCCTCGCTACCAATTTCGCGGAAACCCGCAAACTTGTAGGTTACGTACATCATCCGATTGCGCTTGTTTGGAACGAACTCAGCGCGCAAAGCGACACCAGCCTCTTTGGCCCGCTGCGCGATGAGGCTTAAGAGCACCGTACCCACTCCACGCGACATGACGCGACACGACATCAGCAGCAGTTTGATGGTCCATGCCTGCTCGGCATACTCAACCAGCGACAATCCGATCTTGCCGTAACTGCCAAACTTGTCGGTCAGCTCCGCAATCAGGAGCTGGTGCTGCTTCGACCGACGAAAGTGGTCCAGCTCTTCGTAGGAGTAAGGCCGCCCGGTTGTGTTGAGCTGATTGGTGCGCACTGTCAATTCCTCCGCACGCATCAAGTCTTCTTCTGCTGCGGGCGCGACCTTCATCACCATCCCGAGACTGGCCAGAAACTCCTCTTTGGGACCGACAAACTTTTCCTCGACAGAATTTCGATCTATGTCAGCCAGATACATCCGCCGTCGCATCCGCGAGTCTTCAGTGACGAAGCGCGGATTCATGAGCGGAAGATCGAGCAGACCCTTGAGATCGGTTACATCGAAGAGCGTTACCTGCGGAAGTGAGTGGGCTACCTCGCCGCGCTCAAATGGCTGATCGTCAATGAAGGCGATCGCCTCGGCGCTGATGTTGAGCGCCTCAACGATCTTCGAGATTGACGCAGCCTTCGAATTCCAGTTGATCTGCGGATAAAGGAAATACTCGTCGAGTCCGAACTGACGCAGCTTCTCGAACGCCGCGTCGTGGTCGTTTTTGCTGGCGACTGATTGCAAAATGCCGCGTTGGTCCAACGCCTTAATGATCTCGATCACACCTTCCCGCAGGCACACGTCATCGCCTTCGAGCAACGTTCCTTCCCAGAGCGTGTTGTCGAGGTCCCACACCACACACTTGATGACGTGTTTATCGACGGCCATACTCCCCCTGGTAACCGTGTTCGGCGATCAGAATCTCCTGCATCTGAGTGCTGCCTTCGATGATCTCCATGATCTTCGCGTCACGCAGATAACGTTGGACTGACGACTCGCTGCTGCATCCACGCGCTCCGTGGATCTGTACGGCGTCGCTCGCCACCTTCGTGGCCATGGTTGAGGCGAAATACTTCGCCACAGAAGTTTCCATAATTGCTTCGGCGGCGCCCAGATCTTTGAGATACCCGGCGTGCAGGCACAGGAGACGCGCGGCCTTTACGTTGGTGATCATGCCGGTCAACATGCGCCGGATGAGTTGGTGGTCCTTAAGGTATGCGCCAAACTGTCGACGCTCGCCGGCATAATTCAAACTTGCTTCCAGGCACGCCTGTCCAATGCCCACACATCCCCACGCGACCGTGTAACGGCCCAGGTCCAACGCCATCGAGGCCACATGTGAGAAGCCGAAACCTTCGCGACCCACGATGTTTTCGCGCGGCACGCGACAGTTTTTAAATTGCAGCTCGGCCAACATGGAAGCCCTGACTCCTAGCATCCCTGTGATCGGCTCAATGGTCAGACCGGGAGTGTTACGCTCAACAAGGAGTGCGGTCGGACGGCCCTTACACTGCGCGAACACGAGGAACACATCTGCAATTTGTCCAAACGTGATCCAGCGCTTGCGGCCATTCAAGACATATGAATTTGACGACGCGACAGCACTGGTCTCGATAGCGCGCGCATCGCTGCCGACATCGGGTTCGGTTAGTGCAAACGCCGCGATCTTTTCTCCAGAAGCCAGCCGGGGAAGCCATCGTGCGCGCAAGTCCTTCGATCCCCACTTGAGAACGACGTGCGCGACCATTCCATGAACGGTGAGCAGGCTACGCAAAGAGGAGCAGCCACGCGCGATCTCTTCATTCAAAAGGCCGTAAACCAGCATGCTCATGCCACCGCCGCCGTACTCTTCCGGAAGTACCGCTCCCAGGTAGCCTTGCTTCGCCGTCTCCTCAATTAGCGAACGCGGCAAATGCTCCGCGCGGTCGTAGTCGTCAGCAAAAGGCGCGACGAGGGTATTCACGAAACTCCTGAAAGCTTCGCGCTGCCGCACCTGGTCGTCGTTCAGTTCGATCACGCCTCTCTCCACTTGCGCTCGACGAGATCGCCGATTGCGTTCACCGATTTGAAGTTGTCTATTTCCAGATCTTCATCTTCGACTTTGATTCCGAAGTCGCCTTCGACGAAGAGGACCAGTTGCATTGCAAACATCGAGTTCACAAAGCCGAGCGCGAAGATATCGACGTCGTCGTCAAAATTCCGCTGACGCACGTGGCGTTCAATAAATTCCCTGATTCGTTGCCTCACCGGTACATCGTTCATGCAATTTCCTCCGTGCTGGCTTTGCACCAAAAGTCAGATTTCCGAGGGCGCAACTGTAGGGGTGGCCCTCCGTGGCCACCCGTTTCAGAGGTAAGCTTGAGTTTTGGCCAACGGGCGGCCACAGAGGGCCGCCCCTACAGTTGTCTTCAAGGATCTTTATCCGTACTCAGTATTTATAGAATCCAGTGCCGGTCTTGCGCCCGTGTAGGCCCGCGTCGACCATCTTTTTGAGCAGCGGACAGGGACGGTATTTGCTGTCGTTGAAGGCCTCGTACAACACCTCGATCGAATAAAGAATGGTGTCGAGGCCGATCAGATCGGCGGTCTCGAGTGGTCCCATCTTGTGACCGAAGCAATTTTTGAAGATCGTGTCTATGTCCTCAGCCGAGGCCACTCCGTCCTGTAGCAAAAATATGGCTTCGTTAATGGTCAACATTAAGACGCGGTTAGACACAAACCCGGGAGAGTCGTTAACGACGATGCCCGTTTTCCCCATGCGCGCCAGCAGTGCGAGTGCAGTCTCGAGTGTCTGCTCCGACGTGTGATAACCACGGATGACTTCGACGGTTGACTTTAGCGGCACTGGATTCATGAAGTGGATGCCGAGCACCTGCGGAGCGCGGCGCGTAGCCGAAGCAATACGAGTGATCGGGATGGCAGAAGTGTTTGCCGCAAAGACGCAATGCTGCGGGCAGATGGAATCTATCTGCTCGTAAACTTGCTTCTTGATCTCCCACTTCTCAGTCACGTTCTCTATGACAAAGTCTGCTTCGGAGAGCAGTCTCTGATCTGTTGTGAACTCAATGAGCGAGATGATTTCCTTCGTATCAACTCTCTTTTCACTCTTATTAAAAAGTCCCTGGAAACGCAGGCTTTGGAATATCTCAGTCCTGGCGTGCTCCAGGATCGCTTCTGAAATATCGATCAGGATGGCACGTTGTCCGGTCATGGCAAGATTCTGCGCCACACCTGCACCCATCACACCCGCTCCAATCACACCAACCACTTGATTTGTCATCACCGTCTCCAGCAAAAAAATTTACGCGCGCGCAGGTCCTGATGATCGTCCGGCCGAGCGCGCCTGCGCCAACCGTTTTTGACGATTCACAGCGTTCGCCTGCTGAGCCGCTCGACTCTGCGCCTGGTCAAACGTAGGCTTATCTTCGGCGCCACCTTCGAGAAACCGCGCGAGTGTGCTCACCGTCGGGTTGCGGAACATCTCAACAATCGGAATCTCGCGATTAAAAACCTCGCGCAACCGGGCATTGACCTGGACCACCAGTAGCGAAGTCCCGCCAATCTCAAAAAAGTTGTCGTGAGCACCGACGCCGGCGACATCCAGGACTTCACTCCAGACCGCCGCGATGTTCTTCTCGGTTTCTGATTCCGGAGTCTCGCCAACCGCGCGGGGCTCGGTACCTGTCGGGTCAGGTAGCGCGTGAACGTTCACCTTCTTGTTTGGCGTGAGCGGCAACTCTTCGAGGAAGGTGAAGGTCGATGGAATCTGGTGCGAAGGTAACTTCTGATGTAAGAAACTCCGGATAGCAGCAACTTGAACATCAGCAGACGGCACGAGGTAGGCCAGCAGGCGCTTGTCACCGGATGCGTGTTCGCGGGCAATGACCACTGCTTCCTTCACGCCTGGACAACTTCTGAGCACGGCCTCAATCTCGCCGAGTTCGATCCTGAAACCCCGGATCTTCACCTGATTGTCTAGCCGTCCCAAAATCTCGATTTCACCGTTTAGCGAATAACGTGCGAGGTCGCCTGTCCGGTAAAGTCGTGCTCCCGCTTCAAGCGCGAAGGGATCAGGAACGAAACGTTCAGCCGTGAGGGAAGGGCGGTTCAAATAACCACGCGCCAAGCCCTCGCCACCAATGTAGATCTCGCCCGGCACGCCTGGAGGCGACAGCCTCAGCGAGCGGTTTAGGATACGCACGACCGTATTGGCGATAGGTGGTCCAATCGGGACACTGTCTCCAACTCCGTCGAGCTGGTGCGTCGTTGACCAGACAGTGGTTTCGGTTGGACCATACATGTTGTGAAGTTCGCCTCGTGTCGACTCGCGTAGTTGACGCGCGAGCGACGCAGTGAAGATCTCGCCTCCGATCAGAAGCTTTTGCACTCCTCTTAGTGCGGCGCGTGTTTCTTGGTCTGCGAGTAACAGTCGCGCCATCGACGGAGTGAGTTGCAGGTGTGTGACGCCGTGTCTGCGAATTTGCGCCGGGAGCGAGTAGTCACCGCCGGCACGCTGCGTGTGGTTGCTACGTTCCTTGAGAGTGGTCAGGCTGGGAAGGCTGGCTAGCACCTGCTTCTGGTCCACTCCGAAATCGATCAGACACCCAACCTCGTCCACGTCCGCTTTCTTCAGTCGCTCGATCATCGGCAAACAGCTTTCAGGTGTCCCAAGCAGCGCAGCCGTTCCGAAATAGCGGTCAAAGGCATGGGCCAGAACGGCTTGCATGTCTGTCTCGGTAAGTTGACCTGAATCGAGATCGCGACCGAGGCTGCGCGCCGAATTCCTGAGAAGACTGATCGAGCTCCGCAAGTAGTTTGAGAAAGGTGTCCGGACAAGATCCCTGACCTTCTCGAGATCCTCTCCGACGAAGGTGTGTAGCATTAGGGTGACGTGGCCCTCGCCTGGTCCATGTCCGTGCTCTCGCCAGGCCTCGCGGTAGATCGCGATCTTCTCGGTCAACTCTCCGACCGTCTGGCCCAGGAGATGTGTCAGCAGGTTGGCACCCAATCGTCCGGCGGTGCGAAATGTTTCGGGGTTGCCGGCGGCTGTGATCCAGAACCTTAACTCCGGCTGCACCGGGCGTGGATGAATGCGCACTTCGATTTCGTTACCTGCGCCCGTGCGCCGCATGATCGGCTCGCCACGCCAGAGACGCCGCACGAGGTCGATGTTGCGATACATCACCTCGTGCCGGTTTTCGTAGACGTCAGGGGCAAGCACGAAATCGTTTGCATGCCAGCCGGATGCGAACGAGATCGCTACGCGGCCCTTCGACAATTTATCGACGACGGCCCACTCCTCCGCCACGCGCAGTGGATCGTGTAATGGGATCACCACGCTGCCGGCCCTGATCTCGAGTCGGCTGGTAATGGCCGCAATGGCTGCGCTCGTGATCGACGGGTTCGGATAAGTACCACCGAATGCGTGGAAGTGCCTTTCCGGTGTCCAAATCGCTGAGAAGCCGTGTTGGTCAGCAAATTTGGCGCCCTCTAACAGCAACTCGTAGGTGTCGTCGCCGCCTATGTTGTCGTCACTTGCAAAGTAGAAGAGGCTAAAGTCCATTGGCTTGGCGGTAACCTCGTCAGCAAGATGCCGCGCCTGATCGATTAGATCTATTTTGCCCTGCAACACTACTTTAACTCCGCGCGCGAGCGTCCAGAACAGTTCGAGCACGGAGATGTCGAACGAGATGCTGGTAAGGGCAAGCCAGACACCCGGCTTCTCGCCGCCGAGCTTTTCATCCAGCGCCGTAAACAGATTGACAACGTTGCGATGAGAGACGCAGACGCCTTTGGGGACGCCAGTGGAACCAGAGGTGTAGATGACGTAGGCGAGGTTGTCCGGATCGATGTGCGGCAGACTCTCGGTCTCGCTTGCGTCTTGCAGTGGCTCAAAGACAGTCAGCGTCGCCACATTCCAACTGGCGGCCAGCGCCGTCCGCGGCTCACTGGTGAGCACTAAGGAAAGGCCGGAGTCCTGGGCCAT
>DATFDT010000304.1:0-11605 GCA_035251975.1 Pyrinomonadaceae bacterium
ACAACTGTAGGGGCGGCCCTCCGTGGCCGCCCGTTCGTTAGTATCCAACTGCTTGTCCATCGCTTCTACGCGGATCGGTCGCGCCGAGCCGCACGCCCGTCTTCTCCTCGATCATGATCCCCTCCGCATCACCGAGATAACGCAGCTTCGCGAGTTTGTGCCCGCGCGCCGTGAGCGCCTTCTGCGTATCACCCGAAAGTCCAAACGGCTCACCGACGAGTTCATCTGGCAGCCACTGGTGATGAATGCGCGGGAAGTCGATCGCCTGCTGGATATTCATCTCGTAATCGATCACGTTTGTGATGACGCACAGCACGGTATTGATGATCGTTGGGCCACCCGGACTTCCCACCGTGAACCACAGGCTACCATCTTTACGCAGCACGATCGTCGGCGTCATCGCGGAGAGCGGACGCTTCTTCGGCGCGACAGCATTGCGCTCGCCCTGGATCAGTCCGTACATGTTCGGTGTACCGGGCTTCGCCGCGAAGTCGTCCATCTCATCGTTGAGTAGGATTCCCGTGCCTTTCGCAACAGCCGCGGAGCCGTAAGAGTTGTTGAGCGTGTAGGTGTTCGAGACCGCATTTCCTTCTGCATCGACGACTGTGAAATGCGTCGTCTCGTCCGATTCATAACCTGCCGGACGCCCCGCGCGCACTTCTTCGCTCGTCGACGCGCGCTCGGTGTTGATGGTCTTACGCAAAGTGGCCGCGTACGCCTTGTCGATCAAACCCGGTACCGGAACCTTCACGAAATCGGAATCGCCCATGTACTCCGCTCGGTCCGCAAAGGCGCGCCGCATCGCCTCGGCCATCAGGTGATAACGATCGGAAGAGTTCGCCTCGAGCTTTTGCAGATCGAAACCTTCGAGAATGTTGAGCATCTGGATCAGCACGGCGCCGCCGGACGAAGGCGGTGGCATCGAGATGATCTCGTAACCGCGATAGTTACCGCGCACCGGCGCGCGCTCTTTCGCGACGTAACCACGCAGGTCGTCCATCGTCATCAGACCGTTGTTGCGTTTTACGTCGCCGGTGATCAGTCGTGCAGTCTCACCTTCGTAAAACTCATTTGGACCAAAGCGCTGCAGACGCGCGAAGGTGGCGGCGAGCTCAGGCTGTCGAAAGAGCTCGCCTTCTTGGTAGAACTTTCCGCCCTTCAAATAGATCCGCTTCGTTTCGGCATACTTCTCGAGATATTCGCGGTTGGAATAGAGCGAGCGTGCAAGTTCGTGTGTAACGACGAAACCTCTGCCGGCGAGTTGTCGTGCGGGTTCGACGAGTTGGGCCCAGGTGAGTTTGCCGGAGCCGAACTTCTTGAGCGCGAGCTCCATCCCGCGCACGGTGCCGGGAACACCTGCGGCACGATAGCCGATGAGCGATCCACCTTCGCCTTCGATGAGGTTGCCGTTCTTGTCGAGATAAACATCGCGATGTGCAGCGCCGGGCGCCATCTCGCGATAATCAATGGCGGTAGTTCGTCCATCCTTCAGTCGAATCATCATGAACCCGCCGCCGCCAAGATTGCCCGCCGCCGGATGCGTGACCGCAAGCGCAAACGCAACAGCGATCGCCGCATCGACAGCATTCCCACCGCGCTTCATGATCTCCACGCCGACACTCGATGCGACCTCATTCGTCGACGCCACCATCCCATGCCGCGCCCGCACCGGCTCCCGGGCCGCGACGAACGGCACGTTAACAACACTCAGCAGAACAAGCAAAACTACTATTTTATGAACTGTTTTCATGGCTTAATCCGCGTCTTTCCGCGTTAATCCGCGGCTAAAATATTCTTCGGGTCGAGTTGCTTCTTGATTCTTTGCATCAACAATTTCGCAGTACCGGAAGGTTCTTCACGAGCTATCACCGCTGACGCTCGCGCCGCCGCAATCTTCCGCCAAAGCTGAGCATCATCCATCACGATCTCAGCGTTCTGCAACAGTTTCAACGCTTGTTCAATTTGAAATGCTACGCCTTTTTCATTCCCCGCAAAGCGTACATGCAGTACATCATCGACGATCTCCAACGCTACCGGAAATAAGCGCGCGTCCAAAATCGCCCGCGCACTTCCAGTACCAATCACTGTCGCTTCGCGTGCGGGACGTGGCCGCAGTTTGAAATTTAATTCAGTGATGATGCCGAGGCTGCCATAACTGCCAGTAAACAATTTGCACAGATCGTAACCAGCAACGTTCTTTACCACACGCCCGCCGGCTTTGATCCTGCTGCCGTCCGCGAGGACAACCTTCATGCCAATAACCGATCCGCGCGGTCGTCCATAACCGAACTGTTGCGGGCCACCGATGCCGGTTGCAACAACACCGCCGAGCGTCGCGCGTCCATCGTCCGGCGGATCGAGTGGCAACCACTGACCGTTCTCTGCGAGCTTTGCGTTGAAGTCGGTTAGCGTGACGCCAGTCTGAGCGATAGCAATCAGGTCCGCGGGTTCGTGTTCGACGATCCGGTTGAGACGACGCGTGCTGATGATGAGATTCGCGGTTGAACTGAACCACATCATCCCACCGGCCGGTGCGACGGTCCAACGTTCGGATGAGGCGAGTTTCAAGACTTCTGAGATTTCTTCTGCTGATGCGGGTGAGACTATGGTCGTTCCGTTTTGGGAAGAGATGTTTGCGTCACCGACGATTTGCGCCAGTGACTTCGTGGGGTAAGTTTCACGCAAAGGCGCAAAGGAATCGCTAAGGCGCAAAGGCGGGCTAAATTCTTCTTTGGGTCTTTGAGATTCCGTTGCGGCTTTCGCCTCACCGCAACCGCGCAGCATCGGCACGATCTTTCCCGGATTGCAAAGCCCGAGTGGATCGAATGCCGCGCGGACACTCAACATCGCATTCATGTCCGCGTCAGAAAACACGAGCGGCAACAACTCGCGCTTGTCGAGTCCTACACCATGTTCACCCGTAATCGTCCCGCCTGCAGCCACGCACACTTCCATCAACTCGCGCCCGGCATCTTTTACGCGCCGCACTTCGTCTGCGAAACGCGAATCAAAACAGATAAGCGGGTGCAGGTTGCCGTCACCCGCGTGAAACACATTCGCGATGCGCAGTTGATAACGCGACGCGATGTCGTATGCAGCGCCGAGCACTTGCGGCAGACGCGACCGCGGCACGACCGCATCCTGGATCATCGAGTCAGGCGAGATACGACCGATCGCGCCAAACGCGCCTTTGCGTGCCGCCCATAATTTCTTTCGCTCCGACTCATCGCGCGCGTATCGACAACTGCGCGCGCCGTATTCCATGCAGATGCTCGTTACCTTTTGCGCCTCATCGTCGAGCCCGGCTTCGATGCCGTCCAACTCGATCAACAACGCCGCGCCCGCGTCCGGTGGTAGTCCTGCCGCAAACACGCTCGCCTCGACTGCGCGAATGATCTCGCGGTCCATCATCTCGAGCGCTGCGGGCATCACGCCTGCCGCGATGATTGCAGACACCGCATGGCTCGCGTCGTTTACTTCCGTAAACTCAGCAAGCAACGTGCGCACGGCGGGCGGCGACTGGGCCAACCTGAGCGTTGCTTCAGTGGCGATACCGAACGTGCCTTCGGAGCCGATGAACGTGCCGAGCAAGTCGTAACCCGGCATATCGATTTCGAGATCGACAACGTCGCCGCCGGCAAGCACGACGCGACAGCCGAGTACGTGATCCGTTGTCGTGCCGTACTTCAGACAGTGAATGCCACCGGCGCTCTCAGCGATGTTGCCGCCGATCGTGCAGCTCGGCTGGCTCGACGGATCCGGAACGTAATACAAACCGAACGGGGCCACCGCTCGCGACACGTGCAGGTTGACAACGCCCGGTTGGACCACGGCGATACGGTTCTCGGCGTCGATACGGAGAATCTGGCGCATGCGCGCCATCTCGATGACGACGCCTGAGTTGAGCGCGAGTGCGCCGCCGGAAAGGCCCGTGCCTGCGCCGCGCGGCGTGAAGGGAACATTGGCGCGCGCGAGCTCGCGCATGATGGCGGACGTTTCGTCAGTTGAAGAAGGGAAGACGACCGCGCGCGGGCGATGTTTGTGCTGCGGCAGGCCGTCGCACTCGTAGACGAGTAGCTCGTCAGGTTTGGAGAGCACATTCTCGCGCCCAACGATCGCGCACAGGTTGTTAATTAGTGCGTCCAATCCGTACCCAATCCGTGTAATCTGTGGTTAACGTATCCTTTTATAAAGCGCATATGCTAAATAGATTAGCAGACCTGCGCCCGCGGCGTACGCTGTAGCCCGCACTTCGTTGAGCGTTGCGTTAAGTAGCAGCCAAACAATCAACAACAACGAAAAAATCGCGATGACCGTCCCGCCGGGCAATCGAAACATCGCCGCAGGCGCATCACGTCTTACCCGAAACACCGGCAGCGCGAGGCACGTTGCCCCGTATGTCACGAGTCGTGCGATCGTGCTGATCGTCAGCGCCGCCACAAACGAGCTCTTCAACGTCAGAAACAACATCAACCCCGCCGTGATCAGTATCGACACATAAGGCGTGAAGAACCTCGTGTGTATGCTGCCGACGAACGCCGGTAGTTGCTTCTGCTCCGCCATCGCGAACGGAAGCCGCGATCCAGACAACAGCAGAATATTCAAGTTACCTGTGATTGAAATGATCGCGCCCGCGGAGATGATCGCGCCGCCAGCCGCGCCTAAAAACTGCGACCCCGCATCGGCCAGCGGCTTCTGCGACTGCGCGAGTCCCGGTAACGTGCCGACACAAACCACCTGGATCATGATGTAAAGAATCGCCACGACGAAGATCGCGATCAGTAACGCGCGCGGCAAGCTCCTCTGCGGATCGCGCACCTCACCTGCCGGAATCGTCGCCATCTCAAATCCGGTAAATGCATAAACCAGCAGCAGCACCGATTTCGAAAAGTCGGCCGTCGTCGGGCTGGGTCCAAACTCGAACGCCTGCGGGTTCAGGAAAAACAGTCCGGCAGCGATAAAGATTATGATCGGCACGAGCTTGCCGACCGTGAATGCATTGCTGACGATCGCTGCTTGCCGGATCCCGAGCAGGTTAATTACAGCGAGCGCAATGACGACGAGCACGATGATTGACGCGCGCCAGAGTGGAGTCGTGGCGGGCATCCAAAAGTAACTCAGGTAGTTGATCAGCAGATTACAGTTCGCTGCGAATGCCGTCGTACGCGCGAGCCAGATCAGCCAGCCGATCTCGAACGCGACCGCCGGTTGGAACGCCTCGCGCGCGTAAAGATATGGACCACCTGTGTCATCGAAACGGCTGCTGACTTCCGCAAAGCAAAGGATGATGAGCGCGACGACGAGGGCGCAGGCGACGAAGGCGATGAGACTGTAAGTGCCGATTAATTTGTAAACGTTGGAAGGAAGACCAAAGATTCCGGCGCCGATAATGCCGTTGATCGCGATGGCGACGAGGTCCCAGCGACGTATGCCGCGGACCAGGTCCGCCTCAGGTTGGTTCTGCACGAAAAGCTTATAACAAAATCTGCGTGATCTGTGTATTCTAAGTGCCTATGATTAAAAGCCTAATCGTTTTGGTAACTGTCTTAACCATTTCTGCCTCCGCCGCCGCTCAACAATCGCCGTTACAGGATCTCGTTACCCGCGCTGCGAAGACGACCTTGGATCGATTCGCTGACAAGAAGCTCCAGGAGAACGAGCTGTCGATAACACTGATCGATCTGCGCGATCCGAAGCGTCCGGTGACTGCAAGCTTTCGCGGAAACGAGCGCGTCTATCCTGCCAGTGTCGTGAAGCTCTTTTATCTCGTCGCGACGCATCGCTGGCTCGAAGACAAGAAGATCGAGCAAACGCCGGAGCTGACGCGCGCCGTCCGCGACATGATCGTCGATTCATCAAATGAAGCGACGCAATACGTGCTCGACGTGCTCACGCACACCACTGGCGGTTACGAATTGCCACCGAAAGAGATGGAGGAGTGGCAGTACCAGCGCAACGCCGTCAATCGCTATTTCTCGTCGCTCGGCTACACAAACATCAACGTGAATCAGAAGACGTTCTGTGAGGACGCCTACGGCCGCGAGCGCGTGTCGCGTGGTCCAAACGGCGAGAACCGTAACAAGCTCACGACTGACGCCACTGCGCGCTTGATGATGGAGATCGTTACCGGAAAAGTTGCAAACGCGGTACGCACGGCGGCGATGATGGAGCTTTTAAAACGCGAATATACGGGAACGAGTAGCGACACCGACGATCAGGGACATGGCTTCACGGGCATAGCGCTCCAGGGCCGCGAAGGCTTTCGACTTTGGTCTAAAGCCGGTTGGACCAGCACCACGCGACACGACGTCGCATACGTCGAGACGCCTGACGGCGGCAAGTTTGTCCTGGCCACGTTCACCAGTAATCATTCAAATGACCGCGAAATCATCCCCACCGTGGCGCGCATCGTGATCGAAGGACTGAAGGACGTCAAGTGATCACTTGGATCGTACTTGGACCGGGTCCAGCCATGATCTCTGGCTTTTGAGGCAAAGCAAGTGAGCTCACAAAATCAGGAAGAGTTAAAAAGAAAAGTCGAGGAAGTGAAGCAGGATGCGGACGTGCAGCACGCGTTGCAGCAAGCCGCTGCCACCGAGAAGACCAGTATCCGAGCGCGCGCTCGCGACATCCTCTGGATCGTCACGCAACTCTTCTTCCTGATCGTTCTCGGTGCTTTGTACACGTTCATTAAGTACCGGCTGCCGCAGTTTGCGTATACGCTGCTCCTCAACCTCATCCTGGCAATCGGCGTCGTCATCGTTTGCGTCACGGCGCTGCGGCTTGTCGACGTTTACCTCATCGGGCGCGTCCGAAATGCGGTTTACCAGTACAACTTAAAACGCGTCTCGCGGCTGGTGCTTTGGCTGGTGATCGCGTTCTTCGTCCTGACGATCTTTTTTCAGAACTGGTACACGGCGGTCGTTTCGTTTGGACTGATCTCTTTAATACTCGGCTTCGCGTTACAAACTCCAATCACGAGTTTCATTGGCTGGGTGTACATTCTCGTGCGTGAGCCTTACCGCGTCGGCGATCGGATCAGGATCGGCACGGCTACGGGCGACGTGATCGACGTCAACTATCTCGACACGACGCTCTGGGAGTTTGGCGGCGATTTTCTTTCCACCGAGCATCCGAGCGGCCGCATCATCAAGTTTCCCAACTCGACGGTACTGAGCTCTCCGGTCTACAACTACACCTGGCCACTGTTTCCGTACATCTGGAACGAGATCAGATTTCAGGTTGCTTATAACGCTGATCTTGAGTTTATCGCGGCGACGATGAAGGAAGTGGCTGAGCAGGAGGTTGGCGAAGAGATGATGAAGCAGGTGGCAGTCTTTCGCGAGATACTCGCGCACACACCGGTGAATCAACTCGAAGTGCAGGAGCGTCCGGTGGTCCTGTTCCGCGTGAGTGAAAACACCTGGCTCGAAGCGATCGTGCGTTACCTGGTCCACCCGAAAGAAGCCGGTCGAGTAAAAACGCGCCTCATCAAAGAACTCCTCCGGCGCCTGAACGCCGAACCGGACCGCGTGAAGTTTCCTCACGACAGCGCGCGTTAGCGGAACTCTGCGTCACCTCTGCGTTCTCTGCGCCTCTGCGGTTTATATTTTGCTTTTACCGCAGAGGCGCAGAGTGCGCAGAGGTTGCGCAGAGAGAAGTCCAAATCAGGTCATCGCTTAGAAGTTATTGATCGGCGTCAACACCGAAACCACATTTGAGTAAGCTGAATTGCCTGCTGCATTAAACGCCCTGATTCGATAACGATACCAGGTGTTGCGATTGACTCCCGAGTTATTGAACGCCTGGGCATCCGGCCCTGTCTGTCCAATCTCACCGAATAAGGTGCAGTTGAGCCCCGTACAACGCTCAATCTTGAAACCGGACTCGTTATTCGAGTTGTCCGTCCACGTCAAGCGTATGAAGTTAGCGGTCACCGCTTCTCCACTGAGATTGGTCGGCGCATTTGGCGGCGTGCCAGGCGGTGGAGTCGGCGTCGGCGTTGGCGTCGGCTCAGGAGTTGGAGTCGGCGTCGGGGTCGGGGTGGGGGTCGGAGTCGGAGTCGGGGTCGGAGTCGGGGTCGGGGTCGGGGTCGGATTACTGCCACAAGTCGGGAAGCGGAAAGATCCGATCCGCGTCCGCCAGTTGAATTGGCTCGTCGTTGCGTAATACTCCGACGTAAACCAGAAAGTACAATCATCAACCGGGTCGACAGTTAGCGAAGCATAATCGCCCCAGCGACTGCCGGTACCAGTTTGACTCCCCGTGCCTGCGAACAGAATCGCTTCGCCCTGGCCCAGCACATTCAGTGGATCCGTCGCGAGCCGTCCCGCATAACGCAACTGCGGGAAGATCGACAAACTCGAAGCGCTGTAAGCAATCGCGATGTTTCCATCTCCGTCCATTGCCGCACTTCCGAGCCAACGCCAGGTCGAATCGGGCTGATACGTGCTCTGCTGATTCACAGTCACCGGACCGTTGGTCACGTTTCGTAACTCAAACCAACGAATACCCGCGACGCTTCCTGAGCTCACAGTATAGTTTCCGACAACCGACTCGTGCGTACCGAAATTCCGGTAAGCAACCCTGAACATCAAGCGGTCTCCGAGCGCGTCCAGGCGCGACGTCGTACCGCTTTGCGGCACACACGATCGCGTGGTCGGACAGAGTTGTGTGAACCCAGCCGCGGCTGGACTCGCGAAGAGTGTGAAGGTCGAATTTGCCGGCGTCGTAAAATCTACGTGGAAATGAAAGATCCTGTAACTGCCCGAGCCGGGCCACTGCACAAAGCTCGCCGGTGCACCAGCGGGTGGCAGAGTCGAGCCATCCAGATCCGCCGGCAGGTAAGTCCGTTCTGATGGTCCATTCGTGATGCCGGGAGTAATGAATGTCGCCGGCAAGCCCGAGAGCATCCGGGCCCGGTCGAACGCAAAAGGTTGCGGGCCGAGGAACGACGTGCCGGTTGAGTTGAACACGTTCATGCTCATGTAGTAGCCGTCCGGCCAAACACTCAGGTGCGGGTAGTCGAAGAAGTTGGAGCCAAGGTGAAAGTTGTAGCGATGATACGAGCCGGTCGCGTCACCCGAAGTCGAGACAGCTACGCACTCATCGGTCGGCACAGAAACACCGGCGAATTGTGTAATCACCCAGCGATCGGCGAGTTGGTCGTACATCACTACCGGATCGCCACTGCCGTTGAATTCACAGACGCCACCGAAGCCGCCCCAGATGGTGGAGATGCCTGATGGTCCAAGCAACGAAGCTCCAGTCGACTTGTCGAAGACCTGAAACCCTTCGTTAACCATTTGGACGTATTGAGTAGCTCCGACTTCACCGTTCGTATCCGGCGGAGCGCAGTTGCATGCGACGCCGGGAAACGCCATGCCGTTGAAGTTCTTATCGGCCGTAGGCATGTTTGGCGCCGTGAACGGGGCAGCGAGGTCTTTTTGGACCACTTCATCGGGAACATCCTTGTGGGGTTGTTTAATCTTCGGGTTCTCGTTTGCTTCCTTTCTCGGTTTAAATACAGGTTGCTGCTTCATTTCGCGCACGGGCGGCGAGGTGTCGTTGCGGATCGATTCGCCAACAATCATTTCAGGAGAGCGTCCCTGGAATGGGTTGGTTGAGTTGGCGGTGGCGGCCGATGACTTTGAGGCCTTGATGATACGAGGCACCGTAATTATCGCTCCAAAGAGTAGAACTGCTGTTGCAAGAACCAGGATTCTAATGCGCATTCCGGATCTCCTTTTGCGGTTGAGGTTGAGGTCCTGCGAGGCCCACGTCGGGAAATTACTACGAGTGTTTTTAAATGAGTTGCGACGACTTTATGTTAGTCGCGTGTGCGTCTAACCTCCTGATGCGGATTTTGTATCGAGCTTCCTCATCATCCTGAGGCACTGATGAGGCGAATGGGAGTGGGCTTATAGTAAATCAAAAATGAATCCGTAGTCTAATCATTGTGTCCGAGCGAGAGATCACCTTCCTCGCTGAGCGCCTCGGCGCCGAAGAAGATGCGGCTGATGTCCGGATCCTGCGATTGGATGTTTTCCCGCAAGCGGCGTGCGGCTTGTCGCACTTCCAGCGATGAGATGTGACCGTGGAAGCGCAGCTCGATCGTGAGTAGCACCTCGTGTGGTCCGAGGTACATGGTGTGAAGATGTCCGACCCACTCGACGCCAGGATCGGCTTTGACCAGCTTACGTATCGACTTCAATGATTCACGATCAAGTCCTTCGCCGATGAGTAAGCCTTTGCTTTCATAAACCATCAACACAGCGACGCCGCACAGCAGCAACCCGATCAGCACAGACGCGACTCCGTCGAGATACGGCAACTCCAGTTGACTGCCTAAGAAGATGCCCACGAAAGCGAAGATGAGTCCGAGCAGTGCAGCTGAGTCTTCGAGTAGCACCGTGAAGGTGGTCGGATCTTTAGTATCGTGGATCGCTTCGATAACACCTCGGCGTCCGCGTTCGGCACTAAACGCTTTCCATCCGAAGAGCCACGTCGTGCCTTCGAACACAACGGCAAAACCGATCACGGCGTAACTCCACACCAGATTCTCGGCCGACCTTGGATGAAGTATGTGCTGGATTCCTTCGTACACTGACATGCCACCACCGACGGCGAAGATGAGAACACCGACAATTAGCGTCCAAAAATAAAGCTCATGTCCGTGACCGAATGGATGGTCGGCGTCAGGTGGCTTGCGACTTTTCCGGACGCCGAACAACATCAACCAGCCGTTGCCGGTGTCGACCACAGAATGGATCGCCTCCGAGAGCATGGCGGAGCTGCCGGTAAACGCTGCTGCGACAAACTTCGTGATCGCGATCGCCATGTTGCCGACGATCGCTGCGTAGATGGCAGTTTTGGATTTCGAAATCCCTCTTGCTCTCGGTTTCATCAGATTTATTAACGCAGATTAACGCGGATTACGCCGATCAGAAAAGGAGGAACATTTTTGCTCCTGGTGTGTCTAAGCGTGCGGACTTCCTGAGTTCGTGCTGGAGGAATGCAGATGAGTGAAAACAAGGCCGCTGTTGTTGGACCAATGATCAATGTTACGCCGCTGATCGATGTGTTGCTGGTTTTGCTAATCATCTTCATGGTGGCAGCGCCGATGAAGCCGCACCGGTTCCTTTCAAAAGTACCATCTATGCCGCACGACACGCCGGAAGTCCGGGCGAACATTCACACGCTCGTAGTCACCATCGAGCCCGATCGAACGTTGAAGCTCAATAAGCTGTCCGAGATGGGAACTGTCGATAATCTTGCGCCGCTCAGCTCGAAGTTGAGATCTATTTTTGAAGAGCGAACTCAACAGCGCGCCTATCGAACCGATATGCTGGCGCGCCTGGATGTGCCGGAGAGCGAGCGGATTGAGAAGACGGTCTTCATCAAAGCCCCACGCAGTATGCCGTACGGTGAAGTGGTTCGCGTTATGGATGGGTTGAAGGCAACCGGCGCCAGTCCCATTGGCTTGCAGCTCGACGCACTTCAATAAAGATTTTCCACGCGCCATGGGAAAGAACAAGTCAGGAAGAGGGGTTTGCCCCCGCCGCTGCTTGGATTGAATGGGCGGGGGCAAGCCCCTTCTTCCTGA
>DATFDT010000305.1:0-6969 GCA_035251975.1 Pyrinomonadaceae bacterium
CAGAATAAAAGCCGGGGGCTCGCGCCCCAGGCTTTACGCTTACACCTGCTTCGCAGGTTAAGAAGCGGCTTTAAAGAGGGGCGCCCCGCCTGTTCTTTGGGAACCGGCGGGGCAAAAGCGTAACGGGTAGGTTCGGGCAAAACAGGGTGGCTGAAAGCATGAGAACCGTCGAAGTGCAACGATTCCTACGGGCGGCGCATGGTGCGGGGAATTAGTGCAAAATTTGTATAAAACGCACCCTCCCAATAGCTTCAATCCAATCCAACAACCCTTGCTATTTGTTGTGTGCGAAATTATACGAATAAACCGTGACCTGTCAAGGACAATTTAAACGCTTTTGAAAAATGTTCGTGACAGATTCAGACGGGGCAGAGTTAGAAAACTAACTGCGTCGAGAGAACGTAAGCATTTCAATGCCATTTTATCTACAGAAAACTGCCGGGCCTCTATTCTCCCGCCCGGACTTGGGCGAGTCGGTAAGCTTGCCGGCGCACGGCTTCGGAAACATTTCGATTCTGCTGAAGGCTCTGCAAGTCTTTCGTGCGGATGCGTGGCAGGATGTTCATCGCTGTAGGCACCGGCGTCCGAGGATTCTTGGCGAGGTTGTGAATGATCGTATAGGAACGCACCCAGGTACGATTCATCGCAATGATCCGCAGCACCTCGTCCGCAACTGTTCTCATCGCGGCGATGTTTTCGATTTCCTGCTCCGTAATCCGTGGGTTTTTAACAACTGCTGAACACACCACTTTGTTTGAATCGCGGACCAGAATGCTGCGAGCTTCGCGGTCGCCCTTCATCGCCAGCTTCATTCGATCCTTCGTGTTCATAAACATGATGCGGCGAATAAGCGAGACGCGCTCCGCACTCACGTCGCCCGATTCGAGTCGTTCATTGTCGATGATGCGTTGCGCGTTCGCCGCGGCATCGCCCACAGACTCCGAGAGGAATTCTTCATAACGCTCGGCCGGCAGCCATGAGTCGTCGAGATCCGCATCGGAGACCTCGATGTGTTGTGCGATGAGCCATGCGTCTTCAACACTGAGCTCGCCGCCGATGGTCGTCAATTCCGCTGTTTCGAAAAACTCTGCCGCCGCAGTCTGGCCGCGCGCTCTTAGCTCGTCAGCGATCTGTCGTGCGCCACGTTCTTTCTCGAAAAACTCTTTCCGTGTTTCGCGGGCACGTCTTTCCGCATCGCCACTGCACACCGGATTACTGAGGATCGCGTCGATAATCTCAGGCGAACGAACGAGTCGCTGCTGGTTGATCGTGATGAGCTCTAGAAGTGAGTTGTGCGGCGTTGTAGCAGCCAGTTTCGCGAGCGCGTGATCCGGGGTTCGCGTATTGAGGATCGTTGCTTCGTAAAGTTGCGGTGTTCCGTCTGTTCGAGTTGCGAGATGTGCGAGAACGTTTGGCGCCGTTTCCTGATCCGAAGCAGCGCTCAAAAGATTTTCCGAGCTCTCGCCGTTTAAAGTCTCGGTTGCCGCGGCGGAGATTTGCGCGTCGTCACTGGCTGTAAGCGCCACGAGAACTTCCAGCAGATCGTTTTGAGGCAATGGCAGGAGACCGCGCGCTGCTGCGAGACGTGCGGGCTGCGGAGCCTTGCCGGTAATGATGGCTTGGACGACTGGATTTGTAGATGTGATCTCGGCAGTCAATGGGAATGATTGGACCAATAGGTCGAATAGGACCTATTGGCCCGATTCTAGGCGTTGATGCCGTGGCACTTTTTATACTTCTTGCCCGAACCGCACGGGCAAGGCTCATTGCGTCCGACTTTTGGCTGGTCTCGAACAACCGTCTTCACCTTGCCGTCTTCCTCGCCCGCGGGAGCCGCGCCCTGATTTGGTCCAGTAAATCGCAACGAGCCGGGACGCCGTGGCGGACGTCTATTCTGCAAACTCTCCGGGCTACCCTGTTCAGAAATGATCTGCAAGTTGAATAACGATCGGATCGTCGTGGTATCGATGCGATCGAGCATCTCCTGGAACAGATCGAAACTCTGCTTCTTGTACTCGACGAGCGGATCTTTCTGCCCGTAACCAACGAGCCCGATGCCCTGTTTCAAATGGTCCAGCGACAGCAGGTGGTCCTTCCACTGCGCGTCGATGATGTTGAGCATGATGATGCGCTCGTAAGTGCGCATCGCTTCCGGTCCAATCTGTTGTTCCTTGTCTTCATACTTGGCCTTGAGCCGTTCCCAAATCGCATCAACAACTTCCTGCGACGTCATCGTCGGAAGGTCGATGCGCTCGCTGTCAGTATCTAAATCGTAGATTGTCTTGATCTGGATTTTGTAGTTCTCGATGTCCCAGTCATCTGGCGACACATCCGGATTCAAATACTGCTGCGTTATGTCAGACAACAAATCATAAGCAACACCCGACGTCGGCGGATCGCCCATCAAATACTCGCGCTGATCCGGCTCCTCCATCAGTTGACGACGCAAGCCGTAAATCGTCTCGCGTTGCTTATTCATCACGTCGTCATACTCGAGCAGGTGTTTGCGAGCCTCGAAATTGCGACCTTCAACTGACTTCTGCGCCGCCGCGATTCGCTTCGAAACCATCCCCGACTCGATCGCGACGCCTTTTTCCATACCAAGACGCTGCATCAGCGCCTTCACCTTGTCGCCGGCGAAGATCCGCATCAGATCGTCTTCGAGCGACAGGAAGAACCGCGAAGAGCCGGGATCGCCCTGGCGTCCAGCACGACCACGAAGCTGATTATCGATGCGCCGCGACTCGTGACGTTCGGTCCCGATGATGTGCAAACCGCCGATGCTCACTACTTCATTATGCTCGTCTTCGACGATCTGCTTCGCGCGCGCATACGCGACTTTCCACTGCTCGTCCGTCGCCTCATCGGGATCGATCTCATCCTGCTTCAGAAACTCGCGCGCCATGAAGTCAGGATTCCCGCCCAGCAAAATGTCAGTACCGCGACCGGCCATGTTCGTCGCGATCGTCACCATGCCTTTGCGTCCGGCCTGCGCCACAATCTCCGCCTCACGCTCGTGATACTTCGCGTTCAGCACGTTGTGCGGGACCTTCTCCTTCAAGAGACGACGCGCGATCAGTTCGGAGTTCTCAACCGAAACCGTACCAACGAGGGTCGGCTGGCCCTTCTCGTGACACTCCTTGATCTCTTCGATCACCGCATCCCACTTCTCAGGCAAGGTGCGATAGATCACGTCGGAAAAGTCGGTGCGAATCATCGGCATGTGCGTTGGAATGACGATGACGTCGAGCTTATAAGTCGAGGCAAATTCGGCGGCTTCAGTTTCGGCCGTACCAGTCATGCCCGACAGTTTTTCGTAAAGCCGGAAATAGTTTTGCAGCGTGATCGTTGCGAGTGTTTGGTTCTCTTTCTCGATCTCGACGCCTTCTTTTGCTTCGACCGCCTGGTGCAGACCATCAGACCAGCGACGACCTTTCATCAAACGTCCGGTGAAGTCGTCGACGATGATCACTTCGCCGTCCTGGACCACGTACTGGTGGTCCAACTTATAAAGCGTATGCGCTTTTAGGGCCTGCTCGACGCAGTGCAGCAACTCCATATTTGACGGATCGTAAAGATTGCCGACACCCAGCAGCCGCTCGGCTTTATCAACACCTTCTTCCGTGAGCACTGCAGTATGTGCTTTTTCATCAACGACGTAATCGCCCGTCTTCTTTCCGTCGATGTCCTCACCTTTTTTCAGGTGCGGAATAATCGCGTCGGCGTTTTTATATTTGTCAGTGGCTTCGTCTGATGGTCCGGAGATGATCAGCGGCGTTCGCGCTTCGTCGATCAGAATCGAGTCAACCTCGTCAACGATTGCGAAGTAATGACCACGCTGCACACACGTGGCGAGGTCAAACTTCATGTTGTCGCGCAGGTAATCAAAGCCAAACTCGTTGTTGGTGCCGTAAGTGATATCAGCGGCGTACGCGGTCTGGCGCTCGAAGTCGTCCATGTCGTTCTGAATACAACCGACATCGAGACCGAGGAAGCGATGGATCTGGCCCATCCACTCGGCGTCGCGAGAAGCGAGATAGTCGTTCACTGTAATGACGTGAACACCGCCGCGACCCGTGAGCGCGTTTAAGTAAGCAGGCAACGTGGCGACGAGCGTTTTGCCCTCGCCCGTTCGCATCTCCGCAATTTTGCCCTGGTGGAGAACGATGCCGCCGATCAACTGCACGTCGAAGTGACGCATGCCAGTAGTACGCACGCTTGCTTCTCGGACGAGCGCGAAAGCCTCAGGCAGGTTTTCGTCGAGCTCGGCGCGCTCACGTCGCTTTCGCTCTTCTTTGTCAGTTACGTCCGCGACGGCTTTTTGCAAGCGCTCTTTAAAGTAGGCGGTGCGCCCACGCAGTTCGTCGTCGGAAAGCTTCTGCATTGACGGCTCGAGCGAGTTGATCTTTTCGACCACCGGCATGATTGATTTCAAAAACCGCTGGTTGCTGCTGCCAAAAACTTTAGTAAGGAATTTGTCGAAACTCATAGCTCAATTAGTTTAGCCAATCAGTAATAATCTGTGAATCGGTGATTAAACGCCTGGTTCTAAATTTTTCTTGATCATATCGATGACGCTCTGCCGCGGCATTGAGAAGTTGACCATCACTCGCTTCCCGTCAGGCGTCGCATTCGTATTCTTCATCAACACTTCTTCATCGTGACCCGCACGCGAACTCGCTCCAAAGTACAGCAGGTTGTTCAGCGCTTTCGCCAACGATTCTGCGCGTTCCGTCGAAGACGCCTCTGACGCAACCGAAGCCAGCACGTCCTTCTCGCCCTGTTTGATTGTGATCTTCACTGTCGCGCCGGGATTGTCTTTGCTGATCGGCTGCAGATACGTGAGAAATCCACTGTCGTTTAGCGCCGCCACGAGCCTGCCAAACAATTCAACGAGATTCTCGTCACCGGTTTTCTTCGTGAACTTCGCATCCTTGAGTTTGCCCTTCTCGTCGAGCTTTGCTTCGATCTCAATCTCGAAAGGCTTCTCGAAATCGAGCTTGCCCTGGTTCTTCAAGTCGTTCGCGTACACGGCGAAGTCTTTCAGAACTTTCTTGTTGATCTCGTTTTCTTCCGGCAGCTTGACGTTGTTCTGCTCGGCGGTTTTCTCCAGCTCTTGCTGCGCTTGTTCGGGAGTCAACGGCGAAGCGGACGGACTGGCTTGCGCGACAGCCGCGGCCGATGGCGATGGACTCGCAACCGGTGAAGCACTCGGACTCGGCGACGGCGAGGTTTCGGGATTGACACGCGATTCCTTACTCGCCTGCGAAATGATCTTAGGCGCGAATGGATCTACGGCAGGTGCTTGTCCGGGAATTTGTCCGGTAGTGATTTGCTCGTCGAGGGCGAAGTAGCCTTCGGGGTAATGAAACTTGTCGCTCAACTGGACCATCTGCACATCGCCGATCTGAGTCGCTTCGTAATCTCTTTCAACAAACTTCGTGCTCGCAATCAGTGCGGCGATGTTCAGTGTGTCGCGAAACGCGGGAACGTAAATCACCATCCACACAAACACGAGATGCAGGACGAGCGAAGCGCCGACGAGCTTTGTTAACACATGCCACCGCGGCTCGCGATTTACCTCAAACTTCTCGAACAACTCAGACATCCTGCAAAAATTCTGTCCTGAAAGCCTCCGGGTTAGACGCCATTGTAACTCTCAGGGTTCGCGTTAGCACTTCGCAGGCCACTCTCTGAAAGTTAGAATGACTTCGTGCGCCGAAATACCCGCAAAAACTGGGATAAACGCCGCTCGCGTGGTCCCCACTCTGGAAAAAACCGCCCGGAGAAATCTGCCCGCCACCGCGACCATGAGGCTAACGTACGGGCGGCAGGCATTGTTTCACCGTCGCGCGAAACCAAAAGACTGCTCGAAGGCATCGGTACACCTCGTAAGACGCCTTTCAAGCCCGATCCGTTTCAACTGGAGGCGCTCGCGAGTCTGGAATATGAAGACGTGCTCGTGACAGCACCGACAGGCAGCGGCAAAACGTGGATTGCGCGAGAAGAAATCCGGCGGCTTCTTGATAGCCGGCGTCGCGCCTGGTACACGTCACCGTTAAAAGCGCTCACAAACTCAAAATACCAGGAATTTATCGACGAATTTGGGACTGAGAGGGTTGGAATACTGACCGGCGACCGAAAAGAGAACTCCGATGCGCCGCTGATCGTCGGTACGACTGAGATCTATCGCAATCAGCTTTTCGATTCACTGCGTGGTGGGAATGAAGTCAGCGCGGATTTGGTGGTGTTGGACGAGGCGCACTATTTAGCGGATGAAGACCGCGGGCACGTTTGGGAAGAAGCGATTATCTTGACGCCGCCGCGCATTCGGTTGTTGTTGTTGTCGGCGACGATCGGCAACGCGCACGAGTTTGCGGTGTGGCTGGAAGAGATTCGTGGCGTGCGGTGCGGAGTGATTACCGGACCGGTGAAGCGCCCGGTGCCTTTGCGTTCGGCGGTGTTGCTTCCAGACAAGCGATTGTTGCGGTTGTTGGATGAATCAGGAAGATTGAATCCCGAGATCTTAGCCTTAACCGCGGATGAACGCAGATGAAATTACGGATGCCTGAGATGCCTTCAGCAACGCTGCTGGCAGCACTCGAAGGTTACAACTTGCTCCCAGCCATCGTCTTCCTGCCGACGCGCCGTCGCTGCGATCAGGCCGCATCCGAAGCAGCACTCACGCGCCGCGATCCAAACGACAACCGCCGCGAAGCGCGACGCGATTTTATGCGCGTGTTTGTCGAACAGCATCCGGAAGTTCGCGGTCATCGCCACTGGGACACGATCATTCGCGGTGGTGTCGCGTCGCATCACGCCGGACATATTCCCGCCTGGAAACTCGTGATCGAAAAATTGATGAGCGCCGGGCTATTGGATGCCATATTCGCTACGGCGACGGTGGCAGCCGGTGTCGACTTTCCCGCGCGCAGCGTAGTTCTCACCGGCGCCGACGCGCGCACGGGC
>DATFDT010000306.1:0-5233 GCA_035251975.1 Pyrinomonadaceae bacterium
ACTGGTTGCTGCTCTCGAAGACGACTACCGGAAGGCGCCGATCTCCGAGCAGGAGAAAGTGATGCTGGATTACGTCGTGCAGATCACGCGCGACGCGACGCGCATCTCGCCGGCCGATCACGAGCGACTGCGCGCCGCAGGTTTTGACGACAAGGCAATTCTGCAAATAACATTGATCGCCTCGTGGTTCAATTACATTAATAGAGTTGCTGATGCGTTGGGTGTAGGAAGAGGGTAGTAATATGCTTTTTTCTAATCTGCGTTTATCCGCGCAAATCTGCGTTCTCGCGTTTCTGTTGTTGCTCACGCATGCCGCGCGCGCTCAAGCACAGGATCAGGAAGACGTCGTCAAAGTTAAATCAAACCTCGTCAGTATCGACGTCATCGTCAAAGACAAAAAGGGCAAATACATTTCGGATCTGAAGCCCGAAGACTTCACGATCACTGAAGACGGCAAGGCGCAGAAAGTCGAATTCTTCGACGCACCAATAGTGCGAATCGAAGTTCACAAACCTGGCGACACTGCTGCAGCCGCGCCTTCAGCGCCGGCGCCGGAGCCCGGACCTGCGACTGCCACTCGCAACTACGTCGCCCTCGTCCTCGACCTGCAAAGCACAGACATCACCAATCTGAAGCCGGTTCGCGACGGCATGATCAAGTACATTCGCGAACAGATAAGCGATATGGACGCAGTCGCTGTGCTCTCGGTCACAAACAGTTTGCAGATGCTGCAACCGTTCACACAAGACAAAGCAAAGCTGATCGCGTCACTCGAAAAAATCGGCAGTCCGGATTCCAAGAGCTTCGAACAGAAAGACATCGCGGAAAATATCGCGAGCCTGCGTGACTTCCTGAACAACGCACCGACGTCAGCGGCAGGCGTCACGACTAACGCCGGCGGTTCTGAAATGGCGCGGATCATGGTCGCACGCGCGGTGTTGGCCCAGTTCATTCGACTGCGCACTGCGCTCAGCGTGCAGCAGGCGCGTCCAGTGCTCGCGGCGCTCGCAGCAATCGCCGAAGGGTTGAGACCAATTCCCGGCAAGAAAACGGTCGTGCTGTTTTCGCAGGGCTTCGTCACTCCCGCCGTGCTCGACTGGCAAGTGCAGAGCACGATCGATATCGCCAATCGTGCGAACACCGAGATCTACATCATCGACTCTGCCGGTCTGCGCGCGGGTGCTCCTGCTTCCGGAGCGTTAGTGCCGGGCTCGCCGCTCGCCGGAGTGTCGGCGATCACGAATCAGGAACAACGTATTCGCGCGGTCGGCGGCGAAACTGTTTTCGACAATGTGCGACAGGAAGGACAATCGCGCGAGTACGATATTCTCTATCGGCTCTCGGGCGACACGGGAGGCAAGTTTCTCAAAGGCAACAACGACATCGGCCAGGGACTCGAACGAATCAACGAGGAGATACAAGCGCGCTACACGCTCGCATATCGCAGCTCGAACCAAAACTTCGACGGCACGTTTCGCAAAGTGAAAATCGAAGTGAAGCGACCTGATGCACAGATCACTTCGCGTTCCGGTTACTACGCGATCCCGCCGGAAGAGATCGTTCTGTTGTCGCCCGGTGACAAGAAACTGTTGGCTGGTTTCGCCGCGGCAGAAGCGAATCCGGGTTTGCCGCTCTTTGTTTCGCTGAGTCCGTTCAGGACGCGTGAAGGTCTGTACACAGTGCCGCTCGCGATCGAGATTCCGCCGTCGGCAGTGAAGTTTGAGCGCAAAGCGGACAAGGAGTCGATGCAGTTGGAGGTGCTTGGAGTTTTGAAATCGGCACCCGATCGGATGCTTTCGCGTTTGGGCGGTAACTTCGACGTGAGTCTTTCAGCGGACGATTACAATCAGATCCTCAGCAACAACATTTTCTATCGACAGGATCTGCAACTCACTTCAGGCGACTACACCATCGAACTGATTGTGAGAGACAAGCAGTCGGGCAAGGTCGCCGCACGGCGAGAACATTTTGTTTTGACTGAGCCTGATGCGGAGTTTGCCACGACGCCGGTGGTGCTGAGTCGTTACGTGGAGGCTGCGAGTCAGCTGCCGCCGAATCCGGCAGCCTTTCCGGACGTGTTCGTGCATGGAAAGCAATTGATTCGCCCGTCGTCAGGCAAGCAGTTCAAAGCGAGCGACAACTTGATCATGTTCATGGCTGTTTACAACCCGGCGAATAGTCCTGATACCGGCAAGCCACTGGTGCGCGTGACGGTGCGGTTGATGAAAGATGGGCAGCCGGCGACGAAGTTTTTTGATTTCGTGTTGACGGATGTTCAGGCGCAGCCGGTGCCGCATCTGACGTTTGCCGAATACCTGAAGCTTGCGGGTCTCGCGCCCGGTCGTTACCAGGCCGTGATCGAAACGAAGGACATGGTGACGCGCAAGTCTGCGAAGCAGGAAGCGCCGTTCGAGATCGTGCCTTAAAAATCCTGCAAATCTTGTAAATCCTGTAATCCTGTCTAATGCTGATCTCCGATTTGGATACTCCCGCCGTGATCGTCGATCTCGACGTGATGGAGCGAAATCTCTCGCGCATGGGCGAATACTGCCGCGAGAATCAACTCCTGCTGCGGCCACACACCAAGACTCACAAGATCCCCGAGCTCGCTAAGCGTCAGATCGTCAGCGGCGCCACGGGAATCACTGTAGCCAAAATCAGTGAAGCTGAAGTGATGCTCGACGCCGGTATCAATGACATTCTGATCGCGTATCCAATCGTTGGTCCAACAAAGACGGCTCGACTCGCGAGGTTAGCTGAACAAGCGAGGATTAGTGTTTCACTCGACTCCGAGGAAGTCGCGCGTGGTCTTTCCGAAGCTGCCGCAAGTCACGGAACAACGATCAGGATCCTGATCGAAATGGACGTAGGCTTTGAGCGTTGTGGATTCAGCGATGAATCCGATCTTCTCGCGTTGGGAAGAAAGATTGCCGAGCTGCCCGGACTCGAGTTCCGAGGTTTGATGTTCTTCCCGGGTCAGTTCACCGTCGCGCCTGAGGAGCGCGCTGCGATGCGAATTCAGGTGAACGATTTTCTGAAGCGAACCCTTGAAACTTTTTCAGACGCGGGGTTGCCGGTATCGATCGTGAGTGGAGGTTCGACACCCACTGCATATGAAGGTGGTTTTTTTCATGGTGTGAATGAAGTCAGACCTGGTACGTACATATTCAATGATCGAAACACGGTCGCTGTTTCGGCGTGCAAGTTCGAAGATTGTGCGCTGTCGGTGATCGTCACGGTGGTTAGCACGGCAGTTCCAGGACATGCCGTCGTTGATGGTGGCTCGAAGACTTTTTCATACGATCGTTTTCAGGGCGGTGACGGTAGTAGCTTTGGAATCGTGAAAGAAGATCCGTTGGCACAGGTCGCGAGATTCTCAGAAGAGCATGGCCATTTGAATATTCAGCGCTCGGAGCGTCGCTATCGTATCGGAGATCGCCTCAGCATCATTCCCAATCACGTTTGCACGACGGTCAACATGCACGACGAGATTTATGGCGTCCGAGGTGAGCGTGTTGAGGAGATCTGGCGCGTCGAAGGGCGCGGGAAGGTGCGGTAAGAATATTTCACGCCTTTGCGTGAAACATCTTAAAAATAATGAAGCCTATTCTTTATTTGACCCTGCCCCTCCTGTTCATTATTGCCTCTATTCCGGTTGCTAATTCAAAGGCAGAGAATTCTTACGATCTGGTTATCCTCAACGGCAGAGTGATCGATCCGGAATCACGCACTGATGCCATCCGCAACCTCGGCATCTCAAACGGCACTATTAAAGAGATCAGCACGGACAAACTTGCCGGCCGCACCGTGATCGATGCACGTGGGCTGGTTGTCTCTCCGGGATTTATCGATCTGCACCAGCACGGCCAGGATGATGAGAACTATCGCTTCAAAGCGATGGACGGTGTGACAACGGCGCTCGAGCTGGAAGTCGGCACTGGCGACGTTGACGCCTGGTACGCGCAGCGTGCTGAAAAGTCTCTGATCAACTACGGCGTCAGCGCTGGCCATCTCGCCGCGCGCATGGCCGCGATGCACGAGCCGGTCGCGTTTCTGCCAACCGGCGACGCTGCACGCAGATCTGCGACAGATGCCGAAATTGCCGATATGAAGCAGCGTCTCGAAGACGGGCTGAAGCGCGGCGCAGTCGCAGTAGGATTCGGAATCCAGTACACGCCCAACGCGTCACGTTGGGAGATCCTCGAGATGTTTCGCGTAGCCGCACGTTACGGCGCATCGTGTCACGTTCACATGCGACACGCGGGAGTTAAAGAACCGGGCAGCAGTATTCAAGCACTGGAAGAGTTGATCGCAGCTGCGACAATTACCGGAGCACCACTGCACGTCGTTCACATTCAGAGCACTGGTGGACCAGCAACGCCGAAGCTGCTCCAGATGATGGGTGAAGCAAAGTCGCGCGGACTCGACGTTACGACGGAGTGTTATCCATACATCGCCGGAATGACTGACATCAAGTCAGCAATCTTCGACGAAGGATGGCAGGAAGTCTTCAACATCGACTACAAAGATCTGCAATGGGCCGCGACCGGAGAGCGTCTTACGAAAGAGACGTTTGAAAAATACCGGAAGACGGGCGGCATGGTTGCGGTTTTTTCGATGACGGAAGAGATAGTGGATACTGCTATCAAAAGCCCGCTGACGATGATCGCGAGCGACGGCATACTCGAAAAAGGGAAGGGCCATCCGCGCACAGCCGGAACGTATTCGCGCGTGCTTGGAAATTACGTGCGTGATAAAGGCGCGCTCACCTTGATCGAAGCATTAACTAAGATGACGTTGATGCCAGCGCAACGTTTGGAAAGACGAGTTCCGTCAATGAAGAACAAAGGTCGTATTCGAGTTGGTGCGGATGCGGATCTGACAATCTTCGACGCACGGTCTATAACTGACAAATCGACCTTTCAAGATCCGGCTCAGTACGCAGAAGGAATCAAGTTTGTAGTGGTGAACGGTGTGTTGATCGTTAAGGACGGCCAACTCCAATCAGATGTCCATCCCGGTCGTCCCGTCCGCGCCACAAAAAATTTTTAGCCACGAAAAGGCACAAAAAGCACATAAGAAAAAAGTTCATCAGCCTAAAACCGCAGTCGAAAGGCTGAACCTGGCTTTGCCCGAAAAGTCTGATTTCTCTGTGCAACCTCTGCGTTCTCTGAGTCTCTGTGGTTGTTTTTCCTAAGCAATCTTCACCACAGAGGCACAGAGAGCGCAGAGA
>DATFDT010000307.1:0-45316 GCA_035251975.1 Pyrinomonadaceae bacterium
GGTGCCGGCGTCTTTGGCGCCTGGAGCGCTTATCAACTCAGGCTTACGGGCGCGTCCGTGCTGTTGCTCGATGCTTACGGACCAGGAAACAGTCGTGCGAGCTCTGGTGGCGAGTCACGAATAATTCGGCTCGGCTATGGACCAGACGAGATCTACTCGCGCTCGTCACAACGCTCCTTCACGCTCTGGCAACAACTCTTCGAAAAGACCGAACCTCTGTTTCAAAGAACGGGAGTGCTCTGGCTCGCGCGCGAACACGACGCCTATTGCGAAGCCACGCTCGCGACGTTGCAACGTCTCAACGCAAACTTTGAACGGCTGGACCAAGATGAACTAATCCGGCGATTTCCGCAACTCGAATTTGGCCCAACGAAGTGGGCGATACTCGAGCCGGAGTCAGGCGTGCTGATGGCGCGACGTGCAGTGAAGGCGGTTGTCTCGCAGGCGAAGGTGAATGGTGTTGAGTATGTTGAAAAGGCGATCGCGCCGCCGCAAGGGAAATCGATTAGAACAGTTTCGGGTGAAGAGATCAGGGCGGGGCAGTTTGTGTTTGCGTGTGGACCATGGCTGCCGAAGCTGTTTCCTGAGTTGCTCAAAGACTTGATCTATGTGACGAGACAAGAAGTGGTCTTTCTTGGTGTGCCGCCGGGAGACGACAGTTTCAATCGTGGCGTGATGCCGACGTGGATTGATTTCAACGATCTGGTTTACGGGTTACCGAATGTCGATGGTCGCGGGTTAAAGATCGCGATCGATGCGCATGGGGCGGAGTTTGATCCGGATCGTGGTGAGCGCGTTGTTAGTGTTGAAGGGGTGAAGGCGGTGCGGGAGTATCTTGCGAGACGAGTGCCGCAGCTGGCGAATGCGCCGGTGATGGAGACGCGCGTTTGCCAGTATGAGAACACCTCAAATGGTGATTTTCTGATTGATCGGCACCCGGCGTTCGAGAATGTTTGGATCGTTGGTGGCGGATCGGGGCATGGATTCAAACATGGGCCGGTCGTCGGTGAGTACGTAACGCGGATGGTTGCCGGCGATCAGATAAAGGAGCCTCGGTTCAGTCTCGAAGGCAAGCAGCGAGTTCAAAACCGAGCAGTTTTTTAGACAGGATTACAGGATTTGCAGAATTAACAAGATGTTCCTGTTAATCATGCAAATCCTGTAATCCTGTTAAAGGCTCGCCTGAAAAATTAAGGCTTGGCGGTGGCGTTGTAGTCTTCGAGCAACTTCTGCGCGCGAATACTCGGACTGATCAGCGCCAGCTTCTGCGACCAGTCGTAGCCACTGAAAACTCCAACCACCTCGGCGTCCGAGTTGTAAACCGGACTTCCCGAAAAACCGTCGCGACTATCGATCTTGACTGACCAATATTCCTGGTTGCCGAGCATGTAGTTGCCGTAAAAGCTGCCGTGGCTGACGACTTTATCGCCGTGCGGCCGCGCGATCAGAAACAGCTTGTCGTCTTTGTTCGGCGCTGTCTGAAACTTCGGGGCTTTGGCGGCTTTCGAGCCCCGGCACATTTCGAGCAGGGCCAGATCCGCTTCTTTGTCGACCTTGATCACTTTCGCCCGACAGCCGTCAACGAAGACTTTTACAGAAAGCTCATCTGTCGACTTGAAACCCAGCATCACTTTCTTGGTGGTGCTGAGATTGCCGGAGATCACGTGATAGGCGGTCATCACCAGACCATTGCCTACCAGGAAACCTGTTGCATACCCGTTGGGTCCGACATCGAACAGAACAGAAATCGCCTGTTCCAACGGGTTTTGCTCCTTCTTCGTGAACTCCAACTCCAGCGACAATGTATACCGCTCCTGTTGCTTGAGCAGCCTGTTTTGACCCTTATTACTGTCAGCCACACATACAGGTGCAAGCAGAAGAATGGCGGCCATACAGGTAAGGCTGCAAAGCTTACTCTTCATCGTTGACCTCCGTTCAGGTTCTAAAAGTTTGACGACTTCGTCCGCGTGGAGGGTAGACGAAGTAAACCAATTGTTATTGGACTAGAAAGAATTGTCCGGGAACAAAGACCGGAGCATTTTAGGGCTCAGTCTCAGAATAGGCAATGTTTTTAGTGCGCCGTTTCGGAAATGTTCAGAAACTGTTGGGGTTGGATCTTTTACTCAACCAGGCTGGTGACCTCACATAGCATGATCGAAGGCGACCCGATGAGAAACTATAACAGGAGTAAGCGCGCCCTCAGATTCGTCAGCGAATTACCATACTGAGTTACGAGTCCACTGATAATAGGCTCGGTTTCACCGGTCGCCAGCATCATCACTGGAGAAAATGTCGAATCAGGGTTAACAACGAGAATGCCTTGCGGCCCGATGGGAAAGTTGCCCTTTTGATTCACCAAATTTAAATTGAGGATAACAAGTAGTTCTGTCCCGGCACCAGTCCGCCCAAATTATCTATATCTGTCTCAACTACGACGTTGTCTATCATTGCCGAACCGCCCAGGAGAATCTCCCCCGATTGAAGTGGTAACAGACTGGCCGGAGGGGTCGGAGTGAAAGTGCAAGTAGCGCACGCAACGAAAGGCTTCGGTTTTAAGGTTTCGGTAAGTCTAAATTTGTACCATGTATAGATAGTGTCTGGTGGATCGAACCAAACGGACTCCTGGGCGATTAGTTCTCCCACAACAACGCCATAATCTTCAATAGCCTCGCTCAGAGACGACGCTACCGGAATCCTTGGTGACACTATTAATGCAATTTGTGTTTCACCATTACCTGCACTCTGCTGCGCATACCATCTAAGGCTTCCTTCTACCCGCGGGTTTGTTTGAGCTTCACAGACGAGAGGTTGGTATTATGCGTTCTCTGTGCCTCTGTGGTTGAAGTTCGCTTAGGAAAAACAACCACAGAGACACAGAGAACGCAGAGGTTGCACAGAGAAATCAGACTCTTCGGGCAAAGCCGCTTGAGCTCTGAACTTTCTGCTTTGGCTGGTTGATGCGTGTGTAATCGGGATGAAGGTAGACCAGGCGACCGCCCACGATCGTTGCCACTGCGGCGCCGTGCATCGCACGATTGTGAAACGGAGTGTTGCGGCTCTTGGACTTCGAGCGACTCACATCGAAGATCCATTCGAGGTTTGGATCCAGCAGCGTCACATCCGCGTGCGCGTTCTGTCTCAACGATCCACGATCGGTGAGACCAAAGATCCGTGCGGGGTTAGTCGAACACATCTGCACCACACGTTCCAGATCGATCAACCCGGCGTGTACGAGATCGAACGCCAACCCGACCGCAGTCTCCAAACCAACGATCCCAAACGGCGCCTGATCAAACTCGAGCGCCTTCTCATCGAGATGATGCGGCGCATGATCGGTAGCGATCGCATCGATCGTCCCGTCTTTCATTGCTTCGAGAACGGCGTCAACGTGTTCCCTGCTCCGCAACGGCGGGTTCATCTTCGTGTTTGTGTCGTACTCTGACACCGCTTCATCCGTGAGCGTCCAGTGATGCGGCGTCACTTCGCACGTGACATTCAATCCATCATGCTTTGCTCGTCGCACTGCTTCGAGCGCGCCGCGCGTCGACACGTGTGCGATGTGAACTTTCGCTTTCGTCAGTTTCGCAAGCACACAATCGCGCACCACATCGACGTCCTCAGCCGCCGCAGGCATACCGCGCAATCCGAGAATCAGCGACCACCGTCCTTCATGCATTGCGCCGCCCGCGCTCAGTGACTGATCCTGGCAGTGATCCACAACCGTCAGATCGAAGCCACGCGCGTATTCCAGCGCTCGTCGCATCATCGAGGAAGTGGGCACCGATCGGCCGTCATCTGACACTGCAACGATGCCGGCGTTCTTCATCTCGCCCATTTCCGCGAGCTCTTTTCCCTGGCTTCCCTTCGTAACCGCGCCGATCGGAAAGACGTTTGCGAGTTGCGCGGCGTGGCCCTGATCGATGATGAAGCGCGTAACTGCGGGATTGTCGTTCACGGGATCTGTGTTCGGCATCGCACAGATGCTGGTCCAACCGCCTGCGACAGCCGCGGACGCGCCCGTCGCCACAGTCTCCTTGTACTCCTGACCCGGCTCGCGCAGATGTGTGTGCATGTCGATGAAGCCGGGCGCGACGATCAAACCGGTGGCGTCGATCACATGCGCCTGTTCGGGCACCGGCTCGCCGCGATCGAGTAGACCCACGATGCGGCCGTCTTCAATCAACAGGCTGCGCCCGCCCGTGTTCAAATTCTGTGCGGGATCGATCACATAACCATTTGCAATCAGCAGCTTCATTTTTCCTCTTCGTGTTCGGCGTGACTGCCTCCGGCCAGCAGGTAAAGCACTGCCATGCGCACCGCGACGCCATTCGTCACTTGATCGAGAATCAACGACCGGCCGCCATCTGCAATCTCGGACGAGATCTCGACGCCGCGATTCATCGGACCCGGATGCATGACAATCGCGTCGGGCGCGGCGCGTTCGAGATGTCGCGGTTGCAAGCCGTAGTGGACCGCATATTCGCGCATCGAAGGAAAGAACGCCGCGTCCTGTCGCTCGCGTTGAATGCGCAGAATCATGACGACGTCTGCACCCTCGATCGCGTCTTCAAAATGTTTCTCGATGCGCAGGCCACGTTCGACGAGTTCGGCAAATTCGTCCGGCACGAGCGTGCCTGGACCACCAACACTCACATGCGCGCCGAGTTTTGTGAGCAGGTAGATATTCGAACGCGCCACGCGTGAGTGGAGAATGTCGCCGACGATCGCGACTTTCAGACCTTCGATCCGTTCCTTGTGTTCGCGAATCGTGAGCGCGTCGAGCAGCGCCTGTGTCGGATGCTCATGGCTGCCATCACCTGCATTTATAATTGGCGCATTAGTCATGCGTGCGAGATGCTGTGGCGCCCCGGCCGACGAGTGACGAATCACGATGCAATCGGGCGCCATCGCTTCGAGATTGCGCGCGGTATCGAGCAGGGTCTCGCCTTTCGTGACGCTGGAAGTTGAGACACTAATATTAATGGCGTCTGCAGACAGGCGCTTCGCGGCGATCTCGAAAGACGTTCTGGTGCGTGTTGACGACTCGAAGAAGAGATTGATTACTGTGCGGCCCCGCAGTGCGGGCACCTTTTTGATCTCTCGTTTGGAAACTTCGCGAAAGCTTTCGGCGGTGTCGAGCAGGTGTGCAATCTCTCCGGCTTCAAGCTCGCGAATGCCAAGCAGGTGGCGGCGATTGAAAGTTGCTTCCATGTTTATCTGGCACAAAAAAAGCGGCCCGAGGCCGCTTCGTTACGCCGTCTCTGACGGCCGCTCGACGATTACCACGCCTTCTTCCTCGTCAAACTCCTGAAGCATGACCTTTATGATCTCACTCTTCTTTGTTGGGACGAGTTTGCCGATGTAATCCGCCTGGATCGGCAGCTCGCGATGTTCTTTACCGCGATCGATCAGCACAGCGAGTTGTACGCGACGCGGGCGACCGAAGTCGATCAGTTGATCGAGTGCGGCGCGAATCGTGCGACCGGTGTAAAGCACGTCATCGATCAGAACGATGTTGCGGTTTTCGATGTCGCCGGGAAGATCTGTGCGATTGACTACGGGTTTGGCGCCGACAGTCGAGAGATCGTCGCGATAGAGTGTGATATCAAGTATGCCGACGGGCGGTCGATAACCTTCGAGATCGGCAATCTTCTGCGCCATGCGTTCGGCGAGTGGGACGCCGCGACGTCTGATTCCGACAAGAAACAGGTCGCCGGCGCCGTGATTTTCTTCGACGATTTCGGACGACAGGCGCGCCAATGCCCTATTGATGCGCGGGCCATCCATGATGCGGGCTTTCTCTACAAAGTCCATGTGTGCTGGCGATACTAGCAAGAAGGATGTGACACATACAAGTAGGAAACTATTCTAAATAACGCAGGACCTAGTGAACTTAGTGATTAGACAAACAATGTGACGATTGTGTTCTGGAGCCACGCGCAATATTATTAGCTGCTTTATTATTAACCCTTTTGAAAACAATTATTGATCGGTTAAGGAACTCACAAATGGCTCAGATTTACGGTAAAAGGTGGAAAGTGCAAAGCTCTCTCAATGAAGGTGGGCAAGCTCACACGTTCCTCGTTACTGACGTAAATGAATCAACGAGTAGTTCTTATGTGCTAAAACGGCTTAAAAGCCTTAAGAGAATTGATCGATTTAAAAGAGAAGTTGACGCGTGTCTGTCCCTTAATCACACAAATATTTTAAAGATTGAAGATAAGGAACTTGAATCGGAGCCTCCTTACTTTGTAGCCGAATACTGTCGAGGAGGCGCATTGAGTCAGAGCCCGATTTTGCAAAGGCCTTTGTTACAGAAGTTGCGCCTTTTCGGCTCAATCTGCGAAGGCGTTCAACACGCACACTCTCAAAACATTATTCATAGAGATCTGAAGCCAGACAACATCTTCCTCCGTGACGATCTAGAGCCAGTAGTTGGGGACTTTGGACTCTGCTTTGTTGATGAGGACGGCGAACGAGTAACAATGACAGATGAACAAATAGGGTCTCGGTTCTACATGGCTCCAGAACTTGCAAATGGCAGAACTGAAGATATAACTCCTGCCTCCGATGTATATTCTCTCGGCAAGGTTTTATATTGGATGATTGCAGGAAGAATATTCGATCGGGAGGTCCATCGGACTGAGTACTTTGATCTAACTAAGAATCAGACTGCACCAGACCTTTTTTTCGTGTACGAACTTCTCGATAAAACAATAATTGAAGGTCCTTCAAAACGGTTATCCAATGCAGGCGAGTTACTGAACCTTGTCAATAAGACAATCAGATTGATTGAAAAGAAAGCTCACGTTTTAAATCTCGACACACCGCAAGAATGCAATTATTGCGGACTAGGTTTTTATAAAGTGATTGCCGACAGTACTTCCATGAACGACCGTTCTGGGTCCACTGATGTTCACAACTTTGGGTTTACACTAGTGGGAATGCCGCAATGGCTGATTATGGTTTGTGATCACTGCGGCCATGTACAGATCTTCAGGCCAGATCATGTCAAGAGTGATAACCCATGGATTACGAAAATGAGCAGACACTAAATGAATCATGGCGGAAAAGAGTGTCCCACTTGTTGTAAATGAAACTAATGTAGGCGACATCATTTTCGATGAGACACCAACCTCACTGGAGTTGGTTCGTAGCGCCTACGGTTCGAATGTGACAATACCCACTTACGTTGTGCTGAGATGGAACGATAGAACACAACCTTGCCCGTTAATGACCAATTTACGGGTTGTAATGTCCATAGATACCAGGCCCGGCGAGAGCCTGGAGATCGGGAGATTAAACGACAATTCAATGTATTTTGGCTCGCAGTCGGCGAGGGATCATCGAACGGCCGCAGAACTGATTTGGGTTAATGTAGCGCCAGCCCTGGCAGCCATACGAAAAACTTACAATAACGATCCACCTAATTTGAATTTGGCTGTTAGCTGCAGTCTCAACTTAATTGTTCGAGTTATTGGTGAGACTCCCTCAAACGTTGTTATGGTTAACCCGTTGATATATAGCGTGCTCAGTTTCCCGCGCCAAATTCGGTCTACGTTGCAGCTTAAGTACCCAAAGGACACGTGGAGTAATATGCTTCAAGCCGCTTTGTAAGTGACACTTGATGGTCTACCGCTCACTGCTGCGCCCGCTCCTCTTTCGTCTCCCTGCCGAGACCGCGCACGAATTGGCTCTTCATTCACTTTCATTATTACCAGCGAGCTTGATCTCTAAGCGCGTCGATAACCCGGCGCTCAGTATCAAACGATTCGGCTTAACATTTCGGAATCCGATCGGTTTGGCCGCGGGTTTCGATAAAAACGGTATCGCGTTAAAACCACTCGCAGCGCTGGGTTTTGGATTTATCGAAGCTGGCACAGTTACTTTTCACGCGCAGCCTGGCAATCCACGACCGCGACTCTTTCGACTCTCCGAAGACCAGGCGTTGATTAATCGTGCCGGCTTCAACAACGAAGGCGCGGCAGCCTTTGCGCAACGAGTCTCAAGTCATCGACCTGACTGCGTGCTCGGCGTCAGCATCGGCAAGAGCAAGATCACGCCGCTTGAAAACGCGACCGAAGATTATCTCGCGAGCTTCGAACTCGTTTACAACGTCGCCGATTACATTGCGATAAACGTAAGCTCACCCAACACACCACAGTTACGTGAGCTACAGCAATCGCAGCAACTCGAGGCACTTCTTTCAGCACTCCAGACGCGGCGCCGAGAGTTGCAAAAACACGTTCCCCTGCTCGTAAAACTCTCACCCGATCTCGAACGACGCGAACTCGAAACAATTGTCGAAGTTATCGCGCGCTTAAAGATCGACGGCATCATCGCGACCAACACGACTGTAAGTCGCGAAAATTTACGAACTAATATGAAACGTGTGGCAGCGTGTGGTGAAGGTGGGCTGAGTGGCAGACCTTTAAAGGACACATCTACACGCATGATCGCAACGCTGTATGAACTGACCGGCGGACGCATTCCACTGATCGGCGTCGGCGGCATCTTCACAGCCGAAGACGCATGGGAAAAGATCGCCGCGGGCGCGAGCCTCGTGCAGTTATACACCGGCTTCATTTACCAGGGACCACGCATCGCACAGCAGATCAGCGAAGATCTTTCAAAGATCCTCGTACGCGAAGGCTTTCCTAATTTGGACGCCGCCGTCGGCAGTAAAGTAAAAAAATCCGTGTAATCTGTGGTTAAAAAATATGAAAAATAAAAAATTGATAATCGCACTCGACGTCGAAACACCTACCGCAGCCCTCAACCTCGTGAAACAACTCCACAGCGTCGCGGGTATGTTCAAGGTCGGATCACAACTCTTCACTGCCGCGGGCCCGCAAATCGTCCGCGACATCATCGCCCACGATTCGAAAGTATTCCTCGACCTCAAATTCCACGACATCCCACATCAGATCGCGGGCGCCGCACGCTCCGCAGCCGAGCTCGGCGTCTCCTTATTTACAATTCACGCAAGCGGTGGGGGGGAGATGATGCGGGCGGCAGTCGATTCTGTTAACGAGGTTGCAGCGAAGAGCGGCGTGCGTTCGAAGATACTCGCCATCAGCGTCCTCACCAGCATCAATGCAACCATACTCGCGCAAATCGGTGTAACCTCGACTCCAGCAGAATCCGTGCTGCGACTCGTGAAGCTTGCCGAAGCCTCGGGCGTCGACGGCGTCGTCGCTTCACCGCAGGAGATTGAATCCATCCGCACGACAGTCTCGAATCCCGAGTTTCTCGTCGTCACACCCGGAATCCGGCCTGCAACCAATGAACTCGGCGATCAGAAGCGCGTAGCCACACCGGCAGCAGCAATCGCGGCCGGCGCCAGCTATCTCGTCGTCGGACGCCCCATCACCGGCGCACCGGATCCACTCGCCGCCGCGCACGGAATCATCGCGGATATGGAACCGATCAATAAAGGTGGCGTGTAAAATCCTGGCGCGGAGTCACTATTTGCCCAACTATCGAATAAAAACTATCATGCCACGGTGAATCTCAGCTTGAAACCCCCGTTCATTTCAACTCTAACCATCCTCTTTCTCGCACTCGTCTCTCCATTGTTTGCCCAGGAAAATGGTGGCGGAAACGGCGGGCAGGCTCACGGTTCCTTCTCGACGGCGCCCTATCGTGTCGGCGAGCGGCTGACTTACAACGTCTCGTTTTCAAATTTTCCCGACGCAGCGCACATTGAGGTCGAGATCATGTCGCGTGGTATGCACTTCGGTCGTGAAGCGATACAACTTCGCGCTCATGTCGAAACAAATGGCGTGATCAATGTCGCGCTCTACGCCATAAATAACGATTACACCACGTATATCGATCCCGCGACCGGATTGCCATTTCGCGTCGAAGAATCTGCGCGCGACGCGATCAGATCTGCCGATTCAGTACAGGATTTTAGCCAGCCCGCTGGTAACGAAGCGATTCCGCCGAAACAAAGAGGCTTTCCCGGAACTTACGATTTCCTCTCTGCTTTTTATCGCGCGCGCGCGCTGCCGCTGGCGAGCGGCGGGGTCTACGATCTTTCCGTGCGTGGTCAGGGAGTTGATTATCAGGCTGAACTGAAAGTGGTTGGCAGAGATACAATAAGGACGAATGTCGGCTCGTTTCTGACGATCGTCACGGAAGTTAAAACCAACAATTCGCCACTGCGGAACCTCAAAATTTATTTCAGCGACGATGAAAGACATGTGCCCGTGCTCATAACTGCGCGCGTGCGCTCCGGCGATCTGAAAGCCGAGCTCGCCGGCTCGGAACTGGTCAAGCCACCAGAGGCAGTGCCAACTCCCACACCCGCAGTTGTCGTGGCGCCTGCTCCGAAACCGGAAGCGCCACCCGCATTGCCCGAGAACTTGCCATTCAAGATCGGTGAGCAACTCAACTATCAGGTGTTCATTGCGGGCAACAACACGCCAATGGGTCTCGCGACTTTTCAGGTGCGCGGGCGCCAGCGTTATTTCGATCACGATGGTGTGTTTCTGAATGTGACTGCGCAGACAACAGGCGCGGCCGCGGCGCTCTTTGTTGCACGAGATCAGGTTGATTCGTATGTCGATCCGAAAGCGTTGTTGCCTTATCGCACTGTGATGAATTTAGTTGAAGGTCGAAGACGTTTAAATCAGACACTCACTTTCGACCAGAACGCCGGAACTGCAACGATCGACAACGGCACGCGACTCGAAGTACCAGTGGGCATACACGACTACGTGTCTTTTTTTTACGTAATGCGCACCTTCAACTTCACTGCGAAAAAGCAAAACGCGGTCTCGGTGTTAGTTGAGAACAAACCGAAGACGTTGTTTGTCGAGTTGTTAAAGCGTGAGACGATTCAGTTGGGAAGTCGATCTGTGCCTGCGCTCGCATTGTCGATCACGAGTGACGATCAACAGCCTGACAAATATCAATTACGAATGTGGATCAGCGACGATCGCCAACGCCTGCCACTACGCCTAACCTGCACAACCAAAATCGGCCCCCTCCGCGCCGACCTCGCGATTCTCCCCACCACGCCACAGTAGCCGCAAAAGATAAAAGGCACAAAGTCACAACTGATTGAGGCTAAGCACACCTAATTCCATCAAGCTTACCTATCGGCCAGGTTTTTCTTATATGACCTTTGTGCCTTTTGTGTACCACTCCTTTCGTCCTCCTCTTGGCTGAAATTGAAAACTGTTTTCAACTCGGATATACTCCGATACCGTTATGCTGAACTCATTCATCATCGTCATGCGTGAAGGCTTTGAGTCGTTCCTGCTCGTTGCCGTTATTCTCGCTTACCTCCGCAAATCAGGACAAAAGTGGCTGACTTCCTCCGTCTTCGTCGCCATTGCCCTCGCCCTGGCGGCCAGTGCGGGGCTCGCGTATGTGCTGAACAGTGGCGTTGACGACGCCACGGTCCAAAGCATGTTTGGCTCTTTCATTGGCGGCTACATCAGCCAGTTCTTCGGTAATGAGGCGCTGCGTGAAGCGGTACTCGGAGCGATTGCTGTCGTGATGGTCGGCACGCTGGTGATTCACATGTGGCGTCACGGTCCGAAAGTTCAGCAACGCATGCGCGAGAGATTGAGTGCGGTTTCTTCCACTGGCTCGCGCGTCGCCGCAGTTGCGGGTGTATTTTTGTTTACGTTCCTGATGATCACGCGCGAGGGAATGGAAACAGCGCTGATGTTGATGCAGGTGAAGGATCCGAATTTGATCAGCGGCGCGCTGCTCGGACTACTTGCCGCGATCGTGTTTGCGTTTGGCTGGGCCAAGTTTGGACACCTGATCAACGTGAGGCGATTTTTTCAGGTCACCGGAATCTTTCTGTTGCTCTTTATGGTCCAGGTGAGCATTTATACTTTCCACGAGTTCAGCGAAGCCGGACTGCTGCCGAACAGCGAGTTTCTGCACGAAGCGACTGAGAAGTTTTCACCAGACGGGCTCTACGGCAAATGGTTCTCGCCGATCATGATCGGGATTTGTGCGTTGTGGCTGCTGGGCGCGTGGTTGATCGATCGAAGAAAGACTACGCAGATAACATCTTCGCCAGCTCGCGTTTCAACAACTTCCCTGTCGGACCTTTCGGAATATCCTCAACAAAGTGCACCGTCTTCGGGCATTTGAAGTCCGCGAGCCGCGCTTTGCAGTAATCGATAACTTCCTGCGCAGTCGTGTCCGCGCCCGGCTTTAGCACGACGACTGCCGCCACCTCTTCACCATAAAGCTCATCTTTAACCCCAACCACCGCAGCAGTACGAATGTCGGGATGCTGGTACAAGACCTCGTCGATCTCGCGCGGGTAGATGTTTTCACCGCCGCGAATGATCATGTCTGACTTGCGGTCGACGATGTAAAAGAAGCCATCCGCATCGCGATAACCGATGTCGCCTGTGTGGAACCAACCGTTGCGAAATGCGGTCTCGTTTGCAGCGTCGTTTTTGTAGTAACCCTTCAGAATGTTCTCGCCGCGCAAAACAATCTCGCCCAGCTCTCCGTCGGGCACTTCGCGATCTTCTTCGTCGACGACGCTCATCTCGTTACCGATCGGAACCCCACACGATCCGGGACGGCGACGCTCATCAGGTGGATTGAACGTCGAGCGACAAGTCGATTCAGACAATCCGTAGCCTTCGACCACGAGACACTTAAAATTCTCTTCAAACCTCCGCAACACCTCAGCAGGCACAGGCGCCGAGCCGCACATCGCAAAGCGCAACTGATCCGTCTTCAGTCCTTCAGGAATGCCATCCGGATACGTGCTCAACAGCATCGAGAGCATTGTCGCGACCGACCCGAATGAAGTGATCTGATAGTCGGAAATGATCTGCCAGAAACGCGACGCGGAAAATTTTTGACTCACGACCGTCGAGCCGCCCGCGTAAAGCGCCGACATCGTCGTCACTGAAACCGCGTTCATGTGAAATAGCGGCATGATCGTCAGCAGTCGATCTGCTTCGTTGAAGCCGAGCCAACCGGAGATTTGGCGGGCGTTGGCGATGACGTTGCAGTGCGTGAGCAGACAGCCTTTAGGTTTTCCGGTCGTGCCGGATGTGTAGATGATGATGGCTTCGTGATCCCCGTCGATTTCCGCAGTTGGGTCAGCGCCTATGAGCTCTTCACGAGTTGCGTCGGCTTCGTTATCAAAAGTAATGATTGTCGGAAGCTCGTCGCGAATCGTCTCGATCAACGGCAGAAACTCCGAATTGACGAGCAGGGCGCGGGCTTCGGAGTTTGAGATCACATACGCGATCTCCTGTGATTTCAGCAGCGAGTTGATTGGTCCGGCGAGCGCGCCGATCTGCCAGCAAGCGAAGTAGGCGATGACATACTCGACGCTGTTCGGCATCAACAGGCTAACGACGTCGCCCTTCCGCACTCCCTTTGAGGCGAGCATCCGCGCGGTGCGCATGGCGGCGGCTTCGAATTCTTTGTAGGTGAACTGGCGTTTGTCGGCTTCCGAGAAAAGGAAGACTTTGTCTGGCGCTACGCTGACGCGCTGTTTTAGTAATTCTGGAATGCTTTGGGGCTCCGCAGTCATGGTCTTCTTATAAGAGTTTTCCCGCAAAGGCGCAAAGACGCAAAGGAAAGACAATTCTTCTTTGCGCCTTTGCGCCTTTGCGGGATATATTCCTGCTCTCATGGATACTTATCGCAATTTTATCGGCGGCAAATGGGTCGAGTCATCATCCAGCCGCAGCGCACAAAATATTAACCCTGCCAACACTGACGACATCCTCGGCACGATTCGACAGGCGACTCGCGACGAAGCGCGCGCCGCTGTCGACGCGGCAGCGAGTGCTTTTCGCGGCTGGCGAGCAACGCCTGCGCCTGCTCGCGGCAAGATCGTCACGAAGGCTGCACGGTTGCTCGAGGAGAACAAGGAAGAAGTCGCGCAATTACTGACACACGAAGAGGGCAAGACGATCGCGGAATCGCGCGGCGAGTTACAGCGCTCGATCAACGTCGCTGAGTTTTGTGCGGGCGAGTCGCGGCGGATGACCGGCGAGACAATCCCTTCCGAGCTGCCGCTGAACTTCGCGTACACGATCAAACAACCGCTCGGTGTCGTTGCGTGCGTGACCCCGTGGAACTTTCCCGTCGCGATTCCCGTGTGGAAGATCGCGCCCGCGCTTGTCGCCGGCAACACAGTCGTTTTCAAACCGGCATCGATCACGCCTGCGACTGCGGTTCGCATCACGGAGATCTTCGAAGCCGCAGGAATACCGCCGGGCGTTTTGAATCTCGTGATCGGCTCCGGCTCTGAAGCAGGAGACGAGATCATCAATCATCCAGCGGTAAAAGCGATCTCTTTCACGGGTTCTAACGGCGTCGGGATTCGGTTGTACGAGCAGGCATCACGACGCGGCGCGAAGGTCCAGTGCGAGATGGGCGGAAAGAATCCGGTCGTCGTGCTCGAAGACGCTGATATGGATCTCGCGGTTGAGTCGACAGCGCAGGGCGGGTTTGGATCGTCAGGTCAAAGATGCACGGCGACGAGTCGCGCAATCGTAGTGGACCAGGTCGCTGACGAGTTTGTCGAACGCCTGGCGAAACGAGCACACTCGATGCGCATCGGTCCTGGATCGGATCCTGCGACGGAAATGGGACCGAGTGTCGATGAGAGCCAGTTCAACACCGTGCTGAGCTACATCAACATCGGTCGTGAAGACGGCGCGACACTCGTTTGCGGCGGCGAGCGCGCAACTGGTGACGGACTCGACAAAGGTTATTTCGTGCAGCCCACGGTCTTCGATCGCGTCACGCCCGACATGCGCATCGCGCGCGAGGAGATCTTTGGTCCAGTGTTGTCAGTGTTGCGGGTGAAAGATTTCGATCAGGCGATGGAAGTCGCGAACGATTGTGAATATGGCCTGTCATCGTCGATTTTTACGAACGACGCCGCGCGCATCTTCCGTTTTGTCGACGATATCGAAACGGGCATGACGCACATCAACTCTCCCACGACCGGCGGTGAAGCGCACATTCCCTTTGGCGGCACGAAAGGCACAGGCATCGGCGATCGTGAACAAGGCTCAACCGCGCTCGACTTCTACACCGAGTTGAAGGTGGTCTATGTCGACTACACCGGCCGCAAACGCGAGGGCAATCTCTATTGAAATTAACTGTATTCGCCATCTTGCTGGTGTGCGCCAATATCGCCACGGCGCAAACGAATCGAAGCGTCTACACGCCCCTCGGCGATAAACAATGCCGCACTGTCAAATCTGCCGAGGCAGGCGACGACGGTTTCGAAGCGCGCTGCCGCGGCGCCGCCGGCTACACCTTGCTGCTGAGCGAAGGCGATCTGCGCCAGAACATCACGGTCATCACACCACAGGGTAAACAGCATTCGCTTGAGCTCTGGTCCGTGGTCAGCGGCGGCTTCTCGAGCCTTGGCCCAAAAGCCGAATGGCGCCTCGACAAAGCATCCGCGCCAGTTGCGCTAATCCTGCGCTACAACGCGAGCGAAGATCCCGAGAAGCCCGACAAACGAACGTCGTATCTGGCCGTGACCAAGATCACACCAACAGAGATCTGCGTCACCGATAAAATTTCACCGGGACCAACAGCAAACGAGGACGCCCGTCGCGCCGCCGACGCCGCCTCCAGGAAACCCTGTCTTAAAAATCCGTAATTAAATCCGTGTAATCTGTGGCTAAAAAACGATGAAAACTCTAATCAAGAATGGCCGTGTCGTCACAGCAATCGATGATTACAAAGCCGACATCCTGATCGAAGATGAGCGCGTCTCCGTCATCGGCGCTAACCTCCAAATGGAAGCCGATCAGACGATCGACGCCGCCGGCAAACTCGTCATTCCCGGCGGAATCGATCCGCACACACACATGGAATTGCCGTTCGGTGGCACCGAATCTTCCGACGACTTTCGCACCGGCACGATCGCAGCGGCGCACGGCGGCACCACGAGCATCATCGACTTCGCGGTCCAGTACAAAGGCCAATCGCTGATCGAAGGCATCGACAACTGGCACAAGAAAGCCGAAGGCAAAACCGCAATCGATTACGGCTTCCATCTCATCACCACGGAGCTCGAAGACAAGCAGATCGAAGAGCTCTACACGGCGATGGACGAAGGCGTGACGAGCTTCAAAATGTTCATGGCCTATCCCGGTGTGTTCCTCGTCGACGATGCAACGATCTTTCGCGCGATGTCGGCGGCGGGCCAGCGTGGCGGCCTGATCTGCATGCACGCCGAGAACGGAATCGTCATCAACGAGATCATCAAGCGCGCCCTCGCACAAGGTCGAACAGCGCCGAAGTATCATGCGTTAACACGACCGACAATCGCCGAAGCCGAAGGCGTGCATCGCGCGATCGCAATCGCCGAGATGGCGGAGTCGCCCGTGTACATCGTTCACCTGTCATGCGCAGACGCGTTGACCCAGGTCCGGCAGGCGCGCGATCGCGGCATTCCGGCGTTCGCCGAAACGTGTCCACAGTATCTCTTCCTCTCGCTCGACAACTACGACGAGCCCGGCTTCAACGGCGCAAAGTATGTGATGACGCCGCCACTGCGCGAGAAGTCAAACCAGGACGAGCTGTGGAAGGGTTTGAAGATGGACGATCTGCAAGTGATCTCAACCGACCACTGCCCGTTCTGCATGAAAGAGCAGAAGGAACTTGGTCGTGACGACTTCACAAAGATTCCGAACGGCGCACCCGGCGTCGAGAATCGCGTGCCGCTGATCTACAACGGCGGCGTAGTCGAGAACCGCATCAGCTTGAACCGTTTTGTCGAGCTCACTTCAACCGCGGCGGCGAAGATGTTTGGTCTGTTTCCGAAGAAAGGCACGATCGCGGTCGGCTCCGATGCTGACATCGTGATTTTCGATCCCGACAGGGAACAAACGCTCGGCGTGAAGACGCAGCACATGAACTGTGATTACAACGCTTACGAGGGCAAGAAGATCAAGGGCGTCGTCGAGACTGTGCTCTCGCGCGGCAAGGTGGTGATCGATCAGGGTGAGTTCAAGGGCAAAGCAGGTGACGGGAAATTCCTGAAGCGCGGTACGTGCGTGAATATTTAGCCGAAGTTAAATCCCCCAAACGGAGACTAACGACAGTATGCTTGCAGCGATACTTCTCTTACTTCTGTTTCAGGCGCCAGGACAAGGACGACAAGGACAGTTTCCAAATCAGCGGCCAAGCCCATCACCGACGCCAGCACGACCACAACCAACACCAACTCCAACTCCCGAAGTTCCTCCAGTCGTAACACGACACGAAATCCGTGTTGCCGGATCGACGATCAAATACACTGCCATCGCCGGCATGATGCCGATCAAAAACCGCGAAGGCGAAACCGAAGCGAACATCTTCTTCACGAGTTACATCGTCGATCAACCCGAAAACGCTCCGGCACGACCACTCACCTTCTCATTCAACGGTGGTCCAGGCTCGGCTTCGGTGTGGCTACACATGGGCGCGATCGGTCCGAAGCGTGTGAAGATGAACGCTGACGGCAGCATGCCTTCACCACCGTTCGAGCTCGTCGATAACGAAGGTACGTGGCTCACGAAGTCTGATCTCGTTTTCATCGATCCGGTTGGCACTGGTTACAGTCGTCCCACACGCCCGGAACTCGGGCAAAAATTCTTCGGCCTGCAGGGCGACATCGAATCGGTTGGCGAGTTCATTCGCATGTATCTCACGCGCTACGAACGCTGGACGTCGCCTCTCTTCCTGGCCGGCGAGAGCTACGGCACAACGCGCGCGTCGGCGCTTTCGGGCTATCTGATCGATCGTGGCATCGCGTTCAACGGCATCATGCTGATCTCGACCATCATGAATTTCGAGACCACGGCATTCGCCTCCGGAAACGATCTGCCCTATGCGCTCTTTCTTCCGTCCTACGCGGCTACCGCCTGGTATCACAAGAAATTACCTTCGGATCTTCAATCAAAACCGGTCGCACGGGTCGTCGCTGATGCAGAAAACTTTGCTGCGAGCGAATACATGCTCGCGCTCGAGAAAGGCTCACGACTGACGGCCCAGGAACGTCAGGAAGCGATTACAAAGCTCGCTCGCTTCACCGGTCTCGATGCGAAGTTTCTTGACTACGCGAACCTGCGCGTCAACCTGAATCTCTTCCGCAAAGAATTACTGCGCAGCGAGCGGCGATCGATCGGGCGTCTCGACAGTCGCTTCAAAGGTTACGACTCAAACCTCGCTACGGACAGTACCGAATACGACGCGAGCGAAGCTGCGATTCGACCGCCATACACATCTACCTTCAACAACTACGTGCGCTCGGAGCTGGGCTACAAAACCGATCTCGAGTATTACATTCTCGGCGGCGGCATTGGTCCATGGAACTGGGGCACAAATAATAATTACGTCGACACCAGCACCGCGTTACGCAACGCACTCGCCAAGAACCCCTTTTTGAAAGTCTTCGTGGCGATGGGTTACTACGACATGGCCACGCCTTATTACGCCGTCGAATACACGCTCGGTCACATCAGTATCGATCCCGCGCTGCTGAAGAATTTTTCAACCAGTTATTACGAAGCCGGGCATATGATGTACATCGACGAGAAGTCGTTAACAAAGCTTCATACCGACGTCACGAAGTTCATGGACGACTCAATGCGCAGATAACCATATGACAACAACATCCCCCGCTACGCAACGCGATTTTGTGGAACTGGAAACCGACGTCTCACACAGCCCACTATGGAACCGCGATCTCGCGCCCACAACGATCAAAGAAAGGACCTGGTCCACCTGGAACATCGCCGCTCTCTGGATCGGCATGAGCGTCGTGATCACAACCTACACGCTCGCGGGCGGTTTCATCGAAGCGGGCATGAACTGGTGGCAGGCGATGATCACGATCCTGCTCGGCAATACGATCGTGCTCATTCCGATGGTTCTCAATGCGCATGCGGGAACGAAGTACGGTGTTTCGTTTCCAGTGCTCAGCCGGGCGGCATTCGGAACGAAGGGCGCAAACATTCCGGCGATGCTGCGCGCGATCGTGGCGTGTGGCTGGTTTGGTATTCAGACGTGGATTGGCGGCACCGCTCTCGACACGCTGTTTGGCGTGATGTTTCCGGCGTTAAAGACGTCGCTCTCGCCCGTGATTCTCGACGTCGCAGTGCACACCTGGATTGCGTTCTTTCTGTTCTGGGCGATTCAGGTTTTTATCATTCTCAAGGGTGTTGAGGGAATCAAATATCTGGAAACGTGGTCCGCGCCATTGTTGCTTGGCGGCGGCTTAATGGTACTCATCTGGGCGGCGTGGCGAGCCGGTGGACTCGGTCGGGTCTTAACAGAATCGGCAGCATTGCAAAAGCAGCAAGGCGAATTCTGGAATATATTTCCGGGCGCGTTGACGGCTTCAGTAGGCTATTGGGCCACGCTTAGTTTGAACATCCCCGATTTCACGCGCTATGCACGCTCGCAGAAGTCGCAGATGCTGGGCCAGGCGTTGGGACTGCCGTTGACGATGACTGCGTTTGCATTCATCGGAGTTGCGGTCACGAGTGCGACGCTTTTGATTTACGGTGTCGCGATTCCGAATCCGGTTGATCTGATGGGGCGTTTTGATAACGTGCTGATCATTCTGTTCGCGACGGCGGTGATCTTCGCGGCGCAACTCACGACCAACATGGCCGCGAATGTCGTTTCACCTTCAAACGACTTCTCGAATCTGAATCCGCGACTGATCTCTTACGTTACCGGTGGACTGATCACGGCGGTGATTGGAATCCTCATGATGCCGTGGAAACTGATGTCGTCGATGGGTGCTTACATCTTCACGTGGCTGATCGGCTATTCCGGACTGATGGGCGCGATTGCCGGTATCCTGATCTGCGACTACTGGGTAATTCGGAATCAAAAACTCGATCTCGAAGGTCTCTTTGATCCGTCCGGCCCCTATTCTTATCAGCAGGGTTTCAACTGGCGCGCCATCCTCGCGCTTGCGGCCGCGGTCGCGCCGGTAGTTCCGGGTTTCGTGCGAGCGGCCACCACGCCCGGCGGTCAAGTCAGCGATCCGACACTGTTCGACAGTCTCTACACTCACGCATGGTTCGTTACTTTTGGCCTTGGATTCGTCATATACTACGTCTTGACCGCATCTCGAAGGGAGTCAGCTTAATGCCACGCACCGTTAAATGCGCACTCATACAATGCTCAAACGCCGCCGCCACCGATCTGCCGATCGAGGAGATCAAGCGGCTCAACATTGAGAAACATCTGAAATTCATCGACGAAGCTGCGAAGCAGGGCGTGCAGATACTCTGCATGCAGGAGATCTTCACGACGCCATATTTTTGCGCCGAACAACAGACGCGCTGGTATGAAGCGGTCGAGCGTATTCCCGATGGTCCAACCGTGCGGCTGATGCAGGAAGTCGCGAAAGAGCACGGCATGGTCATCGTCGTGCCGATCTATGAAGAAGAGCTCACGGGCATTTACTACAACACCGCTGCCGTGATCGATGCCGATGGAAAGTATCTGGGCAAGTATCGCAAGAACCATATTCCACACGTGAACCCGGGCTTCTGGGAGAAGTTTTACTTTCGACCCGGCAACCTCGGTTATCCGTGTTTCGATACGGCGTTCGCTCGCATCGGCGTGTACATCTGTTACGACCGTCACTTCCCCGAAGGCGCGCGCGCACTCGGATTGAACGGCGCTGAGATCGTTTTCAATCCATCAGCCACTGTGGCTGGATTGTCGGAATATTTGTGGCGACTCGAACAACCGGCACACGCAGTTGCGAATGGCTACTTCATCGGCGCGATCAATCGTATCGGACACGAGCAGCCGTGGGACATCGGCGAGTTTTACGGGCAGAGTTACTTCTGCGATCCACGCGGGCAGTTTGTCGCAGAGGCGCCGCGCGATAAAGACGCGCTCGTCGTCGCCGATCTCGATCTCGACAAGATTCGCGAAGTTCGCAACACGTGGCAATTCTTCCGCGATCGCCGTCCCGATACATACGGCTCGCTGGTGGCAGATTAAAAAACGGAGACCATCATGGATCTATCCATTACCGTCAACGGCATGAAGTTTCCCAATCCATTCGTCCTCGGTTCGGGGCCGCCGGGAACAAACGCGCGCGTGCTTGCGAAGTCGTTTGACGCGGGCTGGGGTGGCGCGGTCGCGAAGACTGTCAGTCTCGAGTCGGCGAAGGTCGTGAATGTTGTTCCGCGTTACGGGAAACTCCGCTCGAGATCCACCGGTGAGGTGATCGGTTTCGAGAACATCGAGCTGATCTCTGATCGACCAATCGACGTGTGGCTCGACGAGTTTCGACAGGTCAAAAAGGAGTATCCTAACAACATTCTGATCGCGTCGATCATGGAGGAGTACGACAAGAGTCGCTGGCAGGAGCTGACGCGCATGGTCCAGGAGACCGGCGTCGACGGTTTCGAGTTGAACTTCTCGTGCCCGCACGGCATGACGGAGCGGAAGATGGGATCCGAGATGGGTGAGCATGCCGATCTCACCGAGGAAGTGACGCGCTGGGTTACTGAGGTGGCGAAGGTCCCGGTGTGGGCCAAGATGACACCCAATATCACAAACATTCGTGAGCCCGCGCTCGCAGCGGTGCGTGGTGGTGCTAATGGTATCTCGGCGATCAATACGATCCTTTCCGTGATCGGCGTGGATCTCGATACGTTGCGACCGATGCCGACAGTTGAAGGTCACTGTGTGCCGGGTGGTTATTCGGCGCAGGCAGTGCGGCCGATTGCTTTGCGAATGGTGAGTCAACTCGCGCTCGCGATTCCCGAGGGAGTTTCGATCAGCGGCATCGGTGGGATCGAGACATCACACGATGCGCTCGAGTTCATGCTACTCGGATCGTCCACAGTGCAGATCTGCACAGGCGTGATGCTTCAGGGCGTGAAGATGATTGAAGAGTTGAAGGCGGGCGTGGAGAAGTTCATGGTCGACAAGGGCTTCAACTCGATCGATGAGATTGTGGGGAAGAGCCTTCCCTATTTCTCGACGCACATGGATCTCGTCCAGCGCATGAAGGCCGCCAAACGATCGAAGGCCGGCGAAACGAGCCGCGATAACGAGTGGGCGCAGAAAGATATTACGGAGAAAACTGCGGAGTTAACGTCTAACTAAGAATGCCTCGCGCGGCGGCGCAACGTCGCAACGGAAGAAACGCCGCGCCGTTGCGCCGCCGCGTGAGAAAACCTAGTCACGAATCTCAGCCAACACGGGCGCATGATCTGAAGGCTTTTCCCACTTCCTCGGCTCGATATCAATCCACGTGCGCACACTTCTTGAAATCAAAGGCTCAGTGATCCACACGTGATCGATGCGCAGTCCGAGGTTGCGTCGGAAAGCGCCCGCGCGGTAATCCCACCACGTAAAATGTCCACCATCCTCAGTGTGCAGACGAAACGCGTCCGTGAAGCCCCAGTCCTTTATATGTTGTAACGCAGCGTGCTCGCCTTCGCTAAACATGATGCGTCCATTCCACAATCGCACATCGTGTACATCGCGTTCGTCAGGCGCGACGTTGAAATCGCCACACAACAACACGGGCGTCTTCGGATCGTAGTGGCTCGCGAAGAAGTCGTGCAGCCGCTGCATCCACGCGAGCTTGAACGCATACTTCTCCGATCCAACTGCCTGCCCGTTCGGAATGTAAACGTTGACGATCTCGATACCGTTGACGTTGGTCGTGATTAGCCGCGACTGCGCAGTCTCGTCATCATCGGGATAGCCGCGATATCGCGTGTCGCATGTACAACGCGTGAGTATCGCGACGCCGTTGTACGATGCCTGCCCGAAGAGCTGGCACTGGTAACCGCGCTCCTGAAACAGCAGTGTGGGAAATTTGTCGTCGGTGCATTTCGTCTCCTGCATGCAGATGACGTCGGGTTGCACCGAATCGAGCCAGCGCATGACGTGCGGCAAGCGCGCGAGGATTGAGTTTACGTTCCAGGTCGCAATTAGCATCTTAAATCGACATCAGCAGGCCGCCGATGAGTGCGCCGCGCCGAGCAATATCATCGGCTTCGATGTGTTCGTGCACAGCGTGTGCGCCATCGCCGCTGACGCCCAACCCATCGAGCACCGGAATACCCATCGCAGCGAGAAAGTTTCCATCCGACGCGCCGCCGACTTGCGCTTCACCGAGATCGAAATCGAGATCGGCTGCAATCGCACGCGCCTTTTCAAATAGTTCGACAACCGCGGGAGTGCGTTCCATCGGCGGCCGGTTGATACTGCCTGAGACGAAGACCTTCGTCCGCTCATCAATCGGCTTGAGACTGGAAAGTATGCGCTCGATCTCCTGCGATTCCGCTTCAGTTGAAAAGCGCACGTCAATCTCGCCCTGCGCTTCGGCGGCAACGACATTCGATCGCGTACCTCCACGCACGACGCCGACATTCAACGTGATTCCCGATCCGGAGAGATTGATCGCGTGCAGTTGTTCAGTCTGGCGGGCGAGCTCCAGAATCGCACTCGCGCCTTTTTCCGGCTCGAGACCGGCGTGCGCGGCTTTTCCTTCGACCTTGATCGCGAAGATGCCAGTGCCCTTCCGACTTGTCTTCACTCGACCACCCGATGCGGGCGGCTCCATCACAAACGCACACCGCGCAGGCTTTTCTTTTGCCACCTTTTCGATCAACGGCCAGCCATTTAAACTTCCGACTTCTTCGTCGCACGTCAGAACGATCGACACTCCATACGCCGGTGTCGCTTCTAACTCGACAAGCGAACGCAGCACCTCGATCGCAAGCGCGCAGTTCGCTTTCATGTCAAAGACCCCCGGTCCATAAATCTTCCCGGCTTCGCGACGCCACGGACGTTCACTCAACGAGCCCCGCGAGTGGACCGTGTCTGTGTGCCCAACCATCAGAATCTGTTTCTCGTGTCTTTGGAATGCTTTGATTACGAGATGCTGACCGAAGTCGGGCACGTCTACACGCTCGATTGCATCGACACACGAGAGCCCGCTGGCCGCCTGGACCAGCAGATCGACCACCGCGCGGCTCCCTTCCATATCGCCCGAAGGCGACTCGATTTCAACCAGCGACCGGATGAACGCCTCGACCTCTGCCTGACGCTCGTGCAACGCATTAAAAATCTGACGGGCATTCATTTGCCAGCTCATTTAATTGTCTCTTTACGAACTGTCAACGCCTCGATACGCGGCACGTTAACGTTGAAACCGATTCCTGGCGCTTCCGGCACTTTGATCGTACCGCGCTCGCTGACTGTCACCGCCGGCTCGATAATGTCTTCTTCCCAGTAGCGCGCGCTCGCCGAGACGTCGCCGGGTAGAGTAAAGCCTGCCAGCGTCGACATCGCGATGTTGTGCGCGCGTCCGATGCCTGACTCGAGCATGCCGCCACACCAAACCGGAATCTCATTATCGCGCGCGACCTGCTCGACGCGCTTCGCTTCCGCATGACCACCGACGCGCCCGAGTTTGATATTGATTATCCGGCACGACTCGAGCTGGATCGCATGGCACGCATCTTCCGCCGAACAGATCGACTCGTCCAAACAAACGGGCGTTTGAATCTGACGCTGCAACACCGCGTGATCGAAGATGTCGTCGTGCGCGAGCGGTTGCTCGAACATCATGAGATTAAACTGGTCCAACTTTTGAAAGAGCGACACGTCGGAGAGTTTGTAAGCTGAGTTCGCGTCACCCATCAGACGAATGTTTGGAAACTCTTTGCGCACGCGCTCGACGATCCCCAGATCCCAACCGGGTTTGATCTTGATCTTGATACGCTGGTAACCGGCGTCGACTTCCTTCCGGATCTTTTCGATGAGGGCGTCGGGTGAGTCCTGGATGCCGATTGAAACTCCGCACGCGATCTCAGAACGAGTGCCACCGAGATGTTTCCACAAAGGCACGCCCGCGTTCTTTGCTTCGAGATCCCAGCACGCAGTCTCGAGCGTCGCCTTCGCCATGCGATGCCCGCGCACGGGCTTCATCAGCTTGAACACATGAGCCGCGCTCTCGACCTCTTTACGCAACACCATCGGAGCAAGAAACTCGACCAACGTCGCCCACGCAGTTTCCGTCCATTCATTGCTATAAAACGGTCCTTCACCAGCCGTACACTCCCCCCAGCCCTCGGCGCCGTTCTCGTCAGTGACACGTGCGAGGACAATGCGCCGTTCAGTAGTCCGACCAAAGCTTGTTTCGAAAAAGTGGACGAGAGGCAGGCGAATCTCGCGCAGTTCAATCGACTGTATCAGCAAAGTTTGAAGCGATTCCTCCGTGACACGCATTATGCATTTCTGTGCGCCGTGTTAACAACTGAGGGGCTTGGGCCTTTCAACCGACAATTGTAGGGGTGGCCCTCCGTGGTCACCCGTTCCGCGAATCATGTGTGATGCCAAAAAACGGGTGGCCACGGAGGGCCACCCCTACAGTTGCGCCGGATGATGCTCAATTAAACCGAATGTTAACAAGTCGATAATTTATCAGATCGGCATTGCCCAAAACGCCCCGTCGCCTTGACCCGCAAATATAGAACTGATAAAAGGCACCTTTATCCCTGCCGGCCCTCATATCCTCCGGTATTCCTCTCATTACGAATGCGAACGTGCGAGATTTTTACTACTGGAGAACTCAACTATGCCTACTAATCTGACCCGACTTGCCCCCCGGAGACGTTTATTTGCCCTGGCGGCAACTACTGTTTTCATGCTCGCGATAGCGATTTACTACGTGTCGTCTCCCACAAACGTAAAGGCGACCACTTCAGAACTATTCTTTTCTGAGTACATAGAAGGCAGCTCTAATAACAAGGCATTGGAAATCTACAACGATACCGGAGCTCCAGTTAACTTAAGTACCGGCGGCTACAGTATCCAGATGTTCTTCAATGGCGCCACGACACCCGGGTTGACAATCGGTCTCACCGGCACAGTTGCACAGGGTGATGTCTATGTGGTTGCACAAAGCTCAGCTAATGCTGCGATTCTCGCACAGGCCGATCAGACGAACGGCAGTGGTTGGTTTAACGGCGACGATGCGGTCGCGCTGGTGAAAGGAACCACAATCGTTGACGTGATTGGTCAGATCGGCGTGGATCCCGGTACTGAGTGGGGAACGGGTGCGACGTCTACAGCGGACAACACCATTCGCCGCAAATCCACTGTTTGTGCCGGTGATCCGAACGGAGGCAACGCGTTCGATCCTGCAATCGAATGGGATGGCTTTGCGATTGACACTGTCTCGGGCCTGGGAGCTCATTCAGCTACGTGCGGCACGCCAACGCCAACGCCAACTCCAACACCGTCACCATCTCCATCTCCATCTCCATCACCGACGCCCACCCCGAGTCCAACACCAGTTCCGGGATCAGTCGTGATCAGCCAGGTGTACGGCGGCGGCGGCAATGTCGGCGCGACGTTAAAGAACGACTTTGTCGAGATCATCAATCACACCGGCGCGCCAATCGATCTGAGTGGCTGGTCCGTCCAAATCGCTTCGGCAGGCCAGGCAAATTGGCAAAAGACGAACCTAACCAATTTTGTTCTGCAACCAGGACAGTACTACCTGGTACAGCAGTCTCAGGGCGCCGGAGGCACTGATAATCTGCCCACGCCTGACGCAATAGGCGGCGGCCTGGTCAGTTCGACATCCGGGAAGGTCGCATTAGTCAGCAACCAAACTACATTGACTGGCAACTGCCCGGTCGGCGGCGGGATTGTCGACTTTGTCGGTTACGGCACGGAAACCTGCGCTGAGAGTTCACCGGCTCCGGTACTTACCAACACGACCGCTAATCTGCGGAAGAACAACGGCTGCTTCGATACCGACAACAATGCTGTCGACTTTGCGACCGGAGCACCCATTCCGCGCAACAGCTCATCGCCAACAAACAACTGCACCGGCCTCTTCGCAATCGGGTCCGCTCAACCAAGCACGGTGCAAATTGGAAACAACACCACTCTAACCGTGACTGTTTCTCCGGCCCAGGATCCGCCCAGTACGGGAATAAGTGTTACGGCTGACCTGTCGTCAATTGGCGGATCGGCAACACAGGTCTTTTCTGGTGTGGGAAACACGTTTACGTTCGTCGCCACGATTCCTGTCAACAATACGCCGGGACCAAAGTCTCTTCCGGTGTTAGTTACAGATGCCGAGGCTCGTAGCACCAGCGCGACTATCTTCCTAACTGTGCAGGAGCCACACGTCACGATCAGTCAGATTTACGGTGGCGGCGGAAACAGCGGCGCCACGTTTAATCACGACTTCGTTGAACTCTTCAACCCCACGCCCAACACAGTCGATTTAACAGGCTGGTCGTTGCAGTACACGTCCGCAGCCGGCGACAGTTGGGATTTCACCTCGCAGCCGATCGGCGGCTTCATCGAGCCCGGTCAGTACTACTTGATCGCACTCGCTGGTGGCGCTACCGGAGCGAATTTGCCGGCCGCAAACATCAACGGCGACATCAATATGAGCGCCACCACCGGCAAGGTCGCCCTCGTGAATGACTTCGATCCGCTCGAGGGACAGTGCCCGCTGGGTGACGTCAACATTGTAGATTTTGTCGGTTATGGCACGGGCGCTACTTGCGCCGAAACGGCAAACGCACCGGCGCCCAGCAATACCACGGCGATCTTCCGGCAAAACGGGGGAGCCCAGGATAACGATAACAATCAAACCGACTTCGCCACAGCCACTCCAAATCCACGGCGCACTGCACCGATCGTGGAGATTGGTCCAGCCGTATTTCGTAGCGATCCGCGCAAAAACGGCATCAATGCGCCACGCGATGCGAGTATCACAATCAACTTCACCGAACCAGTCGACGTAGATAGCTCATTCTTCAATATCAACTGCGTCTCTACCGGGCTTCACAACGATGCCACGGTTGCCGGTGCTGACAAGGTGTGGGTCATCACTCCTAATGTGAACTTCCTGGCTGGTGAGCAGTGCACCTTCACGATCTTCAAAGACAAGATTCACGATCAGGACACGGATGACGTTGGTCCAAATGACGATACGCTTATCGCAGACTACGTGGCGACGTTTACGGTCGCGACCGGTACTGCGCCGCCGTATCCTCCGAGTGTTCACCTGACCTTCGGTAATCCGAACGGCGCCACGGCTGACATCAACCAGCCAAACAACTACCTGATGGAGAAGCCGGAATTCACGCTCTCCTACAACCGGGATAAGGGTGGGCCAAACTGGGTAAGCTGGCACCTCTCAGATGAATGGATCGGGACCCTGGCGCGGGTAGATACTTTCAGACCTGATCCGGCTGTGCTGCCGACGTGGTATCGCGTGCAGGCAACCGACTTTAGTAACAGTGGTTTCGATCGCGGTCACATGACACCAAACGCCGACCGTGATAAAGAGACGTCGATCCCGATCAACCAGGCGACGTTCCTGATGTCGAACATGGTCGCGCAGTCGCCTGACAACAATCAGGGACCATGGGCCGATCTGGAAAACTTCCTGCGCACGCTTACACCAGCCAACGAGCTCTATATTGTTGCTGGTCCTGCGGGCAGCGGCGGCACGGGTAGCAACGGTGGGGTTTCAACCACGATCGCAAACGGTCACGTCGCGGTTCCGTCTTCTACCTGGAAGGTCGTGCTCGTAATTCCGAAGGGCGACAACGACATCTCGCGTGTGACTGCCGCGACCCGAACTATCGCCGTGATCATGCCGAACGTTCAGGGAATCCGAAACACTCCGTGGGAGACTTACTTGACCACCGTCGATGCAGTCGAAAACCTGACTGGTTACGACTTCTTCGCTAACGTGCCCGACGCAGTCGAGAACGCGATCGAAGCAGGCACGAATGGTGATAACCCGCCGGGAACCGAAGGCCAGGCTGTGACTACGGCTGAGGACACGTCTCTGTCGATCACGCTTTCGGCAGTGAGTCCGATTCCGAGCGCCTCGTTCTCGTTTACGATTGTCACGCCGCCTGCGCATGGTCAGTTGACGGGCACGGGCGCCAATCGTTCATATCAACCCGATCCGGATTTCAACGGCAGCGACAGCTTCACGTTCAAGGCCAATGACGGAGCGAAGGATTCAAACACATCGACCGTCAGCATCACGATCACCGATGTGAACGATTCACCATCGGCGACTGATGACACGGCCAGCACCGATGAAGACACGCCACTGGAGATCACTGCGTCGGATCTAACGACGAACGACAGTGCCGGTCCGGCGAATGAGAACGTGCAGGTTCTGACGGTGATGAGTGTGTTGGCAACTGCGGACACACACGGAACCGTGTCGCTGTCGAGTGGGACCATCACCTACTCGCCCGATCAGGACTACAACGGTCCTGCGAGTTTCACTTATCAGGTTTGTGATAATGGAACTACGAACGGTGCGCCTGATTCGCAGTGCGCCACGGGAACCGTGAACGTTACCGTGAATTCGTTGAACGATGCGCCGACGCTCAACGCGATCGCGAATTACAACATCAATGTCGGTGACAACTTGAGCTTTACCGCAGTTGGCTCCGATATCGATCTTCCGCCGCAAACGCTCAGCTACAGTCTCCAGGGAAGCGTGCCGAGTGGAGCAACGATCAATTCGGTTTCGGGTGCGTTCAGTTGGACACCGAGTGCAGCGCAGGGCGGACAGATCTATACGATCACCGTTCGAGTGACCGACAACGGTAGTCCGGCGTTGTTTGCAGAGCGCACGTTTACTGTGGGCGTGGGCTACACGTGGTCCGGCCTGCTGGCTCCGGTGCAAGCTGGAGGTACTTACAAGGCTGGACGCACGCTGCCGATCAAGTTCCAACTGACGGGGGCGAGCGCAGGTGTAACCGACGCACAGATCAGACTGGTCGTGTACCAGATCAGCAATAACGTGCTCGGAGATCCGGTTGACGTTGAATCGAACTCGGCGGCAACAACCGGCAATCTCTTCCGTTTCGAAAACGGCGAGTACGTATTTAACTGGAGCACCGCCGGGCTGTCTGCGGGAACGTATCAGTTGCAGATCGATATGGGCGACGGTGTCGTGCGCGCCGTCAATATCTCACTGCGCTAAGTACACAAAAGGCACAAAGAAGAACACATAGAGCACACGAGCATTTTAGTGAAGGGGTCTCGCTCAATACATCGAGCGACTCACCCCAGCTAATATGCTTTTGTGCTCTATGTGTTCTTCTTTGTGCCTTTTGTGTACCCACCAGAAAGACCGATCTCATACTGCCTAAGTGACCGATCTTTGTCTTGTTGACTAGAATCCTGTCATCCAACAAATAAAGGCTTTACCCGCCCTCAGAAGCTCTGCTAAAAGCTTGAATTGGCCCTTACCGGCCATGAACGATCAGACCGGTACCTCTCGAATTTTGCGACGCCCGTCAGGGAAGTTTTTGGGAGGATACCCATATGTTCGATCGTCCAAGTCGACTGCCGCTGCGACGAACCCGCCAGCACAAAACCAACCGTCCAGGTCTTGCTAGAACGTGGCGCATCATTGCGACTGTGACACTGATCGCACTCGCATCAGTCTACGTCGCGTTTGCAGCAATCTCCCTTTCGACTTCAGTTCCCTACACGCAGGACTTCACCAGCATGGGCGTTCCCCCGACGAACGTGATCGACTCAGCCCTGCCGGCAAACTTTCGTCTGGACACGCTCGCAACGCCCAGGACGCTGGGCACCTTCTCTTCCGCCGTTACAACAACTGCTCGCGTCGCGGGCGCAAACGTTCTCACCAACGCGGCAAATGGTAGTTACAACTTCGGCGCAGGGTCAGCGACCCTGGGCGATGCCGATCGCGCTGTCGGATTCATATCGTCCGATACGTTCACGCGGAGCGGCAATCTATACGGTCAGTTTGTAAACAACACGGGCAGTGCGCTTGCAGGTCTGCAAATCTCTTACGACGTCGAAAAGTATCGCAACGGATCAAATCCGGCGGGCTTTGCTTACCAGCTCTTCTACTCGCTCGATGGCCTGAATTGGACCAACGCTGGGCCAGGCTTTTTTACCGCCTTCCCAGGTGACGCAAACAACAATGGATTCGCAACAGCACCCGGCGCGACTCTCTCTATAACGAATAAAACGCTCAACGTCCTGGTAGCTAACGGCGCCAACGTTTATCTCGCGTGGAACTATTCAGTCGCTTCAGGATCGTCGACCATCAACCCACAGGCGCTCGCGATCGACAACATCTCAGTGCTTGGGATCGGAAACGAACCGCCAACCAATCCAGCCGGAATAGGCACCGCGAATCCGGATTCCGTGTTGCCAAACGAAACCTCAACGCTGACAGTCAGCCTGACGCCGGGAGCGAATCCGACGAGCACCGGTTTGGCAGTCACCGCGGATCTCTCTTCGATCGGCGGCTCCGCCAGTCAGCAATTCTTTGACGACGGCGCGAGCGGCGGCGACACAGTGGCAGGCAACAACGTTTTCACGCATACAGCGACTGTCGCGTTGCTCACGACGCCGGGAGCGAAGTCACTTCCCTTCACGATCACCGACGCTCAAGGACGATCGGCCAGCGGCTCGATCAGTTTGACGGTTCAACAACCACCGCAGCCGATGGACCACCTCGTGATCAGCCAGCTTTACGGCGGCGGCGGAAACTCCGGCGCGACGTTAACAAACGACTACATCGAGATCTACAACCCGACCGGTATCTCGTTCAATCTCGCCGGCTGGTCATTGCAATATGCTTCGCCGGCAGGGACGAGTTGGACCAACAAACAACCACTCGGCGGCACCATCGCTCCGGGTGAGTATTTCCTCGTCCAGCTCGCTTCAGGTGGGGCTAATGGTTCAGCCTTCCCGGTTTCGCCGAACATCAGCGGCGACATCAACATGAGCGCTACGACGGGCAAGGTCGCGCTCGTCAGCAACTCGATTTCGCTGAGCGGCAGTTGTCCCAACGGCGCCGATCCGGACATCGTTGATTTCGTCGGCTACGGCTCGAGCGCGAGCTGTTTCGAGGGCGGTGCGCGTGCGCCCGCACCGAGCAGCACATCGGCGTTGTTCAGGAAGCAGAACGGCGCTCAGGACACAAATCAAAATGGCGACGACTTTCAAACCGGCGTGCCAAGCCCACGTCGCACGGCGCCGATCGTCGAGCTTGGTCCATGGGTCGCAGGCACTGATCCGACCTCTGACGGCTTCAATGTGCCTTACGACGCGACGATGACTGTCGACTTCAGCGAACCCGTCGACGTAGACGGAAACTGGTTTGACATCACATGCGCGAGTTCCGGCCAGCACAATAGTGCGACCGTCGCTTCTTATAACTCCGCGAAAGGTTTCCACATCACGCCGAACACGAGCTTCCAGTTTGGCGAACAGTGTACGGTCACCGTCTTTCATGCGAACGTACACGACCAGGATCTCGACGACAGCTCACCAAACACTGACACGCTCTTCGCAGATTACTCGTGGACGTTCACAGTCGTGGCTGCGGGTGCGCCCGCGCCGCATGCGCCGAGCGTCCATCTCGCGTTCGGCAATCCGTCGAATGCCGTTGCCGATCTACAGCAGGGCAACAACTACTTGATGGAGAAACCGTCGTTCAGTCTTTCCTACAACAAAGACAAAGGCACGCCCAACTGGGTGAGCTGGCATCTCGAGAACGATTGGACCGGAAACCTCCCGCGCAACGATACGTTCCGTGCTGACCCGGCAGTTTCACCTGACTGGTATCGCGTGCAATCGACTGATTACTTCGCGTCGGGCTTCGATCGCGGTCACATGACTCCGAACGCCGATCGCGACAATCCGGCGTCGTTACCGCTCAATCAGGAAACGTTCCTGATGTCGAACATGGTCCCGCAGGCTCCGAACAACAATCAGGGCCCGTGGGCCGATCTCGAAAACTTCCTGCGCACGCTGCTGCCGGCGAATGAAGTCTACATCGTGGCTGGTCCAGCGGGTGTCGGTGGCTCTGGTGATAATGGGCCGGCAAACACGATCGCGAATGGTCACGTGACTGTTCCGGGCTATACGTGGAAAGTCGCGCTCGTCCTGCCGCTCGGTGATAACGACGTCTCGCGCGTGAATGCAGCAACGCGCGTGATCGCGGTGATCCTGCCGAACAGCAACAGCATCAACAGTGATTGGCACACTTACCTGACAACGGTCGACGCCGTTGAAGCTTTGACCGGCTACGACTTCTTCGCAAACGTGCCGGACATCGTTGAGAACTCGATCGAGGCTGGTGTCGACGGAAACAATCCGCCGGGAACTGACAATCAATTTGCGACTACCGCAGAAGATATGCCCGGTGACATTACGTTGAATGCGGTGAGTGCAAGTGCGAGTCCGACGTTTACTTACACGATCGTGACGCAGCCCGCGCATGGCGTGCTTTCAGGCAGTGGGCCAACGTTCACGTACACGCCAGCGCAGGATTTCAACGGCGACGACAGCTTCACGTTCAAAGTCAACGACGGCAGTCTTGATTCGAATACATCGACAGTGAACATCACGGTTAGCGAAGTCAACGATGCTCCTGTCGCGACTGACGATGCGGCGAGCACGAACGAGGATTCACACGTGGATCTCTCCGCCATCGACTTCGCTGCGAACGACAGCGCTGGTCCAGCGAACGAGAGTTTGCAGTTGTTGACTGTGACGAGTGTTTCGGCAACTGCGAACACACACGGAACCGTTTCGTTGTCGAATGGAATCGTGACTTACACACCTGATGCGAACTTCAATGGTGCGGCGAGTTTCGAGTATCAGGTTTGCGACAACGGCAACACGAATGGCTCGCCCGATCCGCAATGCTCGAACGGCGTCGTTAATGTAGTTGTCACTCCGGTGAACGATGCGCCGTCAGCAAGCAGCCAGTCAGTGACGACCAACAGCAACACACCTGTTGCAGTCACACTGAGCGGTAACGATCTGGAGACTGCCGCAACGGATCTCGTGTTTGAAGTGACGTTCAGTCCTTTGCACGGCAGCCTGTCAGGCTCCGGCGCAAACCTGACCTACACACCAAACACGAACTACAGCGGTCCTGACAGCTTTCAGTTCACCGTGCGTGACGCTGGTGACGGCAGTGCGGCTTCGTTGACGAGCGCGCCAGCAACAGTCTCGATCACTGTGAACGACACGGTCGCACCTGTCTTAAACGCCCCTGCAAACGTGACAGTCAATACAGGCGCGGGTGCGACGACGTGCGGCGCAGTCGTAACCGAAGCACAACTGGGAACGGCCACAGCAACCGACAACGCCGGCAGCGTGAGTATCGAGCGGAGCGGCGTACCGGCAGGCAATGTCTTCCCAATTGGAACCACAACCATTACTTACAACGCGACGGACGACGCCGGCAATTCATCAACTACGACGCAAACCGTCACGGTGCTCGATAACACAGCCCCGACAATAAGCGTGCCGCCGCCAACCAGCGTCAACGCAGATGGCACTGGACACGCAACGATCCCCAACGTCGTTGTGGGGACGACAGCGAGTGACAACTGTGGACCCATAACCGTCACACAGAGCCCGCTCGCCGGCACTGTCGTTGGCGTCGGCACGCATGTGATCACGGTCACGGCTACTGATGCGGCAGGCAACACGAATTCAGCTACGACAACGTTCACTGTTAACGGACCTCAGTTACTGTTCTCACTCAGCGCTTCGCCTGACACAGTGAGTCGTAACAAGACCACCAAGGTCGAAGTTCTCTATACAAACACGACTAACCAACGGCTGACAGTTTCGTTCATCTTGCGCTACGCAGGACCATGCGATAGCGGCGTGATCGACCAAATTGGACCAAGCGGGATCAATGCCGGCCAGACAAAGAATGGCAACACAACATTCCACGTACCGAAGACGGCGTGTACGGGCGTGTATGTGTTGACGGCGGCGGCCTACGTCGGCAACACGCTGGTGGGAACCACGACGACCGAACTAGTCGTCGCTCCAGAGTTGGCCAAGAAGCGTAGGCACTAAAACAGAACCGGGAGCGGTAGCGATCGGAACCTGTGCGCAGGATCAACCATTCGGCTCGATTGGTCCTGCGCCCCGGTCGCTACCCCTCCCGGTTCTTTCCACATTGTGATATTCTGCGGGTCTCTCGGAGGCTAAATTATGAGATGTGCCCGCTCCCTTCTCATCTTCGCTAGTGTATTTTCAATTCTGTTTCTTCACGCTATTTCAACAAGTTCCAAATCGAGCAGCAATGTGATCCACGTCTGGACCGTCGGTTCTCCTCACACCGATGAATTACCGACGGCAATCGCGCAGCCTGAGTTGCGTCAGCGCGCGGAGACCCTCGGATACACGATCGAAGTCGAAACGTTCCGGGCGAGCGGATTCGCGGCCAAATTTCGTCAGGCTCTTCTGGACCGTAGCGAGCCGGAAATCCTGACGTTCGACAATTACGGTGTGATTTCCGGTGTGCAGACTCAAAAGGGTTGGGTCGAAGGCGTGGATTCGGATCGCGGAGTAGCTTCGTCTCTTGCGTTAGTACACGAGACGCTGGCTTCCCTGCAGCGGCGTGGCTGGGTGATGCTCGTACGTTCAGCCGTTAATTACGAAGCGGCGCTGGCTTTGTCGATGCGACCGGCAGAATGTGAGTCTCCTCTGACCGTCGACCCCGCACTGCAGCGACTAGAGGAGAAAGCGGTGTTGGCCACGCGCGCGTATCTCGATTGTGATCGGTCCATGCTCTCAGGGATTTCAGATGAATCTCGTGTGGTCCAGCAGTGCTTCTTGCCCAAGAGCGATGTGAAGGTTGAGTCGGTAAAGGCTTGTAGAGTATCGGGCCCTCACAATCTTGCGTTCGTCTCGCTCGTGAGTAATTTCTCAGCGAAGGTACGCGAGCCCGACACGATTTATCGATCGAAGCAGGGAATGGACCTCGGGCAACAGTCAATTCTCGCCGTGCTTAGAAACCAGGGTGGAACCTGGCGGTTGTTGGCAATCACCCATGATCAAATGAGGACCGTCATCCGAATTCCGGTGGCGAATACCAACGTGAATGCATTAGACCAGGAACAGCCTACCGCGATTACGCTTGAGCCCGCGCGACCTCTTATACCGGATGGAATGTTCCCTTTGCCCAAAAAAGGCGAACGATTCGGTGATTTCATCTGGCAACCGAGCCCAAGCAGTGACGTGACCGCCCAGGTCGTCGAGTTTACATTGGGAAGAGACAAAAATGGTGGGCTAACGCGATTGTTCTTTTTACCTCCCGGTGAAAACAAAATCTCGAGCGGCTTGTTAATGAGTGGCGGAACGAGCGATTGGCGAGTGTGGTCCATCAGTAAGACTGGCGAAGTAGTTTTTTCAGAGCAGCGCTCTTTCAAGTATTGATGCCAGATTTTATCCCAGGGTTAAAACTCAGCGAGCTCTTCTATTCTGAAGCAGCAAAGCCAATCCTCGACAACTTTTTTCCTCAACTCTCATACTCCGCCGCGTTGCTCGGGTGGGGTTCAGAGGTGTTGGGTTATGACGACGTTCGGTCTTCCGATCATCACTGGGGACCAAGGTTCTTTTTATTCCTCTCTCCCGACGATTATAAACAACACAAGGCTGCCATTTATGAAACACTGAGCCACAATCTGCCTCACCGCTTTAGAGGTTACTCAACCAATTTTGGCGAGCCTGATGAGGTTGGCGTGCGCCATCTGATTGAGACCGACTCAGGCCCGGTGAATCACATGATCCACATTGAGACCGTGGAAAACTTTTTCGGATGGTATCTCGGATGCAATCCTTATGAACCAATCACTGCCGCTGACTGGTTGTCATTCTCAGAGCATAAATTGCTTGCTGTCACGAGCGGTAAAGTCTTTCATGACGGTTTGAGCGAACTGGAGGAGATACGTCGAAAGTTTGCTTACTACCCGCGCGATGTTTGGCTGTATCAACTTGTGGCTCAGTGGATCAAGATCTTCGAGGACCGTGAGTTTGTCAGTAGATCTGGAGACGTTGGAGATGAGCTGGGTTCAATGGTTATTGCTTCGCGTCAGGTAAAGAGACTGATGCAACTCTGTTTCTTGATGGAGCGCAAGTATGCGCCGTACACCAAGTGGTTTGGAACGGCCTTCGCAGAACTCGAATGTGCCGCAGAATTAGGTCCAATCTTCAGGGACGTGCTCTTGTCGTTGGCGTGGAAAGAGAGGGAGAGCAACCTGGCGAGGGCTTATCGCGTGATTGCGCGTATGCACAATGAGTTGAAAATCACGCCGCCGATCGTCGAAGACGTGAGCAATTATCATGGACGACCATACATCGTCTTTGAATCTCCAGACTTGCTGCGGGACATCCTGAACTGCTTTACGGATGAGGAAGTCAAAGCCATCAAGCATGGCCTGGGTTCGGTGAACCAGTTTGTTGATTCGACTGATCAGTTATCAAACAACGGGTTAGTCAAAATGTTGAAGGCGGTATACAAATGATGCTAGCCGGGCGTTTTGATTTTTCAGGGAACTGCAAGCCGCTTGGTGAGTTTAAACCGCATGTGGAAAACAGTGGAGTATTATTCGGTAGCGATCTGTTTTCCCGCCTTTCTTTTCGGTCTGATAGTCCTCTACCTCTATTTTAAGGATTGTAATAAACGACGGTGAGACTTGTTCTTAGAAGCACCCTCTGATTGGCTCGAAAAACATTTCCGCTATGTTTCCGCCTGAGACTACATCGTAGCCTTCGATGACAATCGTGCTGAGGATAAGCATCAGAATCCAGGCGGTGATTCTGAGTGTGCGACGTTTCATCATTGGCGCAGTGTATGACTTGCGTGGCACAATTTCAACGCGGTATGAAGCAAATCCTGGTTACGGGCGCTACAGGAACAGTTGGTGGTCAAGTGGTCTCGCAGCTACTTGCGACTGACGTGCGAGTCCGTGCACTGACGCGCGCTCCCTCATTAGCAAGACTTCCGGACGGAATCGATATCAGACGCGGCGATCTCTATTTCGTCGTTGATTGGCTAGCTTCAAAAGACTTTATGCCACAAAAAGGCACAAAAAGTGCAGATAGGTTCTGCTGAATTTTTGAGCTTTTTGCGCTTCTTTGTGGCTAAAATTCAGTCAACGAGTCGAACCTGTCGATTTTTGAGGCAAAAGCGTAGAAGTCATGAAAGCTGTTGTTATTAATCATTTCGGTGGCCCTGAGGTACTGGAAATCCAGGACGTTCAGACACCGCAGCCAGGGCCCGAGGAAATCCTTGTTCACGTGCGAAGCACCGCGCTCAATCGCGCGGACCTTTTGCAGAGACAAGGTCGATATGCTGCACCGCCGGGCGTTGCGCAGAACATTCCCGGACTCGAATTTGCCGGCGAAGTGGCGGAGTTAGGTACGAATACTCAACGCTGGCATAAAGGCGATCGCGTCATGGGTATCATCGGTGGCGGAGCTCATGCTGAATTCGTGACGACGCATCAGGATGCAGTTTGCGTCGTGCCACCGAATCTCGAATGGCCGGCGGCGGGCGCCGTTCCGGAGGTCTTCATAACGGCCTATGACGCCCTTCAGCAGGCAGGATTCAAAGCCGGAGAAAACGTCCTGGTCCATGCGGTTGGAAGTGGAGTCGGACTGAGTGCAACGCAACTCGTCAAAGCTTTGGGAGGACGTGCGTTCGGCACTTCCCGCACGCCCGACAAGATTGAACGCGCGAAGCCGTTTGGTCTGGAGTCGGGATATGCAGTTCCGGAGCCGGGTGCGTTAAAAGGTCTTGCTGATTTCGCCAGAAGTGTGATCGGCGGCGGCTTTGATGTCGTACTCGATCTAAATGGTGGGCCATACTTCGCCGCGAGTCTCGAAGCAATGGCGCTCCGCGGCCGGATCATCCTCATCGGTGGAGTTGCGGGTGGTAAAACCGAGATCGACCTCTATCAGATCCTTGGCAAACGTCTCCACATCATCGGTACTGTGCTGCGCGCGCGATCCCTGGACGAAAAGATCGCAATCACCGCCGCCTTCGCAAAAGAAGTTGTGCCTTTGCTAGCTAATGAAACTATTCAACCAGTAATCGATTCCATCTTCCCTCTCGACCAAATCCAGGACGCTCACCGACGCCTCGAATCCAACGAGACTTTCGGCAAGGTCGTACTCACGATGTGATGACGAGTGGTCCTAAAGTTTGTTAACGCCGAAGGCGTTCGCTAATTTCAGCCCAGGGTTCGAGGAACGAGAACCCTGGGTCTCGTAAAGAATAATGATTGAACCCTGAACGGGTCTGGCGGTTGGCGAATCCTTTCAGGGTTCGGTCGCTTTTATAAATTATGATCCCAAGGTTGTCGCTGCGCTTCAACCTTGGGCTGAAATTAGCCAACGCCTTCAGCGTAGTCATTCTTAACCTTCCACAGCCCGCGGGCTACGAGGGGGACGTAGGTTTCGAGGTCTTCGGGGCGGAAGGCGATAGTGCGTTCCTGCTCGGCGCTCATGTAGGCGGTCATTAGGAGTTCGGTTATTTCCAGGCCGTCGTAGAAACTCTCGTCCGGTTGCTTGCCATCGAGGAAGCATTGAACGAAATAGCGATCCTGTGATTCGTAGCCATATTCTGCGGCTTCGTTCCCGAGGACAGGCATCAGGCCCTGTTCGGCGTTCTGTTTTTCAACCAGATCTTCACCGGCCGCGCCTTTCACTTCACGGCTCATGAATAGTTTCAAGCCACTATCGAGCGAGTTCATGCTCAGTGAGTATTCAGGACCAAGCACTTCGAGAGTCAAACGGAGTCCAGCCCCGACGTAGCTCCATGAAGTCGTCACTTCGACGATCAGCGGTTTGTTATCCTCGTCGACGTAGTTGATCGTCGCCCGCGCAAAATCTTCCGAGGGCTTGTCTTTATAATCGACACCCATGTTCTGCTTGAGAATCTCAACATATTCAGGCCGCGACCATTTCAAACTCGCGATCTGCGCTGACACCTTCACAGGCCGGATGCTCGCGCGCGGCGCACCAGGTTTGGTCAGCATGAAACGACCGACTTCGATGCTGTGACACATCATGTCGTTGAGCACGCCACCGCCTTGTAGCTCGCCTTGCCAGAACCACGGTGAATGTGGACCACTGTGTTCTTCGGCTGCGCGCGCGAGATACGGGCGACCAGTTAACGCTGCCGCACGGCTCCACATGATCTCTCGACCACGCGTCACACTCGGCGCGAATATCTGATCTTCGAGATAGCCGTGCAGCAATCCCGACTGTTCCACCAGCTGGACCATCTGTCGCGCTTCTGCCACATTACGCGCCAACGGCTTCTCACAGGCAATTCCGATCAGCTTCCCTTTCCCTGATTGAATCGTATCGCTGATCGCCTGCATGTTTTGTACACGCAAATGATTTGGACCACACAGCCACACACAGTCGATTTCAGGAGCGGCAATCATCTCCTCGATGGATTTGAAAGCACGGGCGTTGCCGACGCGAAGCTCTCGCGCTCTGGCAGCCGCCGCTTCAGCGTGCGCCGCGTTTGGACTGTACACGCCAAGCACATCCGCATCGCGAACCCCACGCCAGGCTTCGAGGTGAAACTTCGTCACGAAACCGCTGCCGATGAATCCGACTCCCAATTTGCTTCCTGTCATGTGTCGTCTCCCGGTAAATTGTAGCCTATGAACAAGAGCCACATTCTATTCTTAATCGCCTTTGCTGCTCTGCTGATAAACGCAGCTCAGCAAACTTCGGTGGGTGTCTTCGCTGAACAAAGCGACGTCGGCAATCCGATTCGTACAGGGCGGACCACCTATGACAGTGACAAACAGGAGTACACGATCGAAGGTGCTGGGACGAATATGTGGGCCGACCGTGATGAGTCTCATTTCGTCTGGCGTCGTTTGCAAGGCAACTTTATCCTGACTGCCAACGCTGCTTTTATTGGAAAGGGCGTCGAGCCGCACCGGAAAATGGGATGGATGGTGCGCGCCAGTCTCGATGCGGATGCCCCGCACGCAGTGGCTGTCGTTCATGGTGATGGACTTACATCGTTGCAATTTCGCCGGACGAAAGGCGCCCTGACGGAGGAAATCGTTTCGAAAATAAAAGCGGCGGAGGTGCTACAGCTCGAAAGAAAGGGCAACACTTACCGAATGTCTGGCGCTCGCTTCGGCGATGTGTTCACGAGCGAAGAAGTGTCGCTCGATTTGGGCGAGGAAGTATATGTCGGTCTATTTGTATGTTCGCATAATAAGGATGTGACCGAGAAGGCGGTGTTCAGCAACGTTCGCATCACGGTGCCCGCGAAAGATAACTTTGTTCCGTACCGCGATTACATCGGAAGCAATCTCGAAGTGATGGAGGTCGCGACTGGCCAACGCAAGATTCTCTACACTGCGGCTGACTCTTTCCAAGCCCCTAACTGGACTAAAGATGGGCAAGCGCTGATCTATAACCGCAACGGTCGTTTATATCGTTTCGATCTGGCGAAAAAGGCTCCGGAGCCGATCGATACAGGGTTTGCGATCAATAACAACAACGATCACGTTCTCTCGTTCGACGGAAAGATGCTCGCTATCAGTCATCACAGTAAAGATGACGGCAATGCATCGATCGTCTACACCGTACCAGTTGATGGCGGCACGCCGCGCAGAGTTACGGCTAAAGGACCTTCGTATTTACACGGCTGGTCACCTGACGGTAAATACCTCGTCTATACCGGTGAACGAGATGGCGAGCTCGATATCTATAAGATCTCAGCTCGTGGCGGTGCTGAGACTAAGCTTACTAAGGCGAAGGGACTCGATGATGGACCAGAGTTCACACCTGATGGCAGATATATTTACTTCAACTCGACGCGCTCGGGGACGATGCAAATCTGGCGCATGAAGCCGGATGGTAGCGATCAGGAACAGGTTACGAATGATGAGTACAACAACTGGTTCCCGCATATCTCGCCCGACGGGCGGTGGATTGTTTTCCTGTCGTTCTTAAAAGATGTGGAGCCGAGTGATCATCCGTTCTATAAACACGTTTATATCCGGCTCATGCCCGTCAGCACGATGAAGGCGAAAGTGATTGCGTATGTGTATGGAGGTCAGGGAACGATTAATGTTCCCTCGTGGTCACCGGATGGGAAGCGGATAGCTTTTGTGGGTAACACTGCCGACCTAAAATGAGCTTTATCCACAGATTACACAGATCTCATAAACAATCTGTGTAATCTGTGGATGGCTTTTAGAACTTTAGCGTCTCGAGATAACGGAGGCTCTGCGGGATTTGTGCAACAGAGGTTGGTGATTCGTCTTCGATGAAGTACCACTTAACACCGGCTTTCTTCGCGGCACGAAATACCTTGGGCCAGTCGATGATTCCTTCGCCTAAGGCCACGTTGTTGGTCACGTCCGATTGTCCCGTGAACCCGCCCGGTGTGCCCCGCTTCATGTCTTTAACGTGCATCAGCTCGAAGCGCTTTCCATACTTCTCCAGCAACTTCACCGGATCCTGTCCGGGATGGACGATCCAATAGACGTCCATTTCGATGCGCACATACTCAGGGTTCGTCTCAGCCATTAGTAAGTCGAACAACGTGCCGTCACGGTACGGCAGAAATTCATAACCGTGCGTGTGGTAGAAGAACTTGATTCCATGTTTCGCAAGAGCCTCACCAGCACGGTTGAATACTGCAGCAGCCTCGCGACAGGTCTTTTCGTCGAAAGGATCTTTATGTGGAATCCACGCGCAACCGGCGTACTCCAGGCCTAACAACTTTGCCTCGCGCGCGACACCTTCAATATCGTCGCGGCATTGTTCGTACGAAAAATGCCCGCTGATAGCTTTGATCTGGCGCGCGTCGAGTTGTTCTTTGAACTTCTCAGGCGCAACACCGTAAGTTCCGGCCAGCTCAACGTTTGCGATGCCAAAAGCACGCACCTGGTCCAACGTCTGGGCCACATCCTTCTTGAACTGATCGCGCAGACTGTAGAGCTGAAGACCTATGGCTTTTCGTGGAATGGTTTCAGTATGAGTGGGCCAAGTCAGCGCTACGCAACCGAGTACAAGGAGGACGATTTTAAGTTGCATAGCGCCGTATCCAATACGAGCGGGCGGCCACGGAGGGCCGCCCCTACAGTTGTTTGCAGCAGCGTTGATGCAACTACGGTCTAAGAATATCGAGCGTGGCGCTCACACTGCTGTTGCCCAGTGTGGCGGTGATAGTAACAGTATTCCGACCGCCGCCCAATCTGCCCGTAAGAGTCGTGATGACGAAGGTCGCTGATTTGCTCCCCTCCGGGACAGTGACGCTGGGAGGAACCGTGGCTTTTCCCGTGTCACTACTCCTCAGCGTTATAGTGACTCCGCCCGCAGGCGCCGCACCATTCAACGTAACCGTTCCGGTCGCGCTCGCCGGAGCGGTCACTGTCGTTGGACTTACGGTCAGGTTCTCGATAGTCGAACCCTCCGGGATGGTGACCGTTGCCGTAGCGCTGTTCGACATCGCCGATTGATTACCCGCCGCATCAATAGCCGCCACTGTGTAGACGTGAGTGCCCAATTGATTCGAATCATTGAACGTCGTTCCGGTGACGGTACTGATCGACGTCGTTCCATTGTCACGGAAGACCCTATAGCCTACGACACCAACGTCATCAGTCGACGCGGTCCACGAAAGCGCGATCGTGCCAGTCGCCAGGTTAGCAGTAGCAGTAAGCGCGGTTGGCGCCGACGGCGGCGTGACGTCGCCACCTACAACCGTGGCGCTCGCAGTATTCGAGAGACCCGATTCGTTGCCTGCCGCGTCTATCGCAGTCACTCCGTAACTGTGAGTTCCCGACAGCCCGGCATCAGAGAACGTCGTGCCGTTTACTGTATTGATCGGAGCGGCTCCACCATCGCGGTAGATCCGGTAACCTGTGACAGCAACGTTATCAGTTGCGGCAGTCCACGAGAGATCGATCGCGTTGGTGGTGGCATTGAAAGTTGCAGTAAGATTCGTTGGCGCTGTTGGTGGCGTTGTGTCGCCCACGGGAGTGGGTCCAGCTTCGATGCTGTAACGCGCGAGCGTTAGATCGAAATTGTTGCGAAAAGATCTGCCAGCTACCACGACCTTGCCATCGGATTGAATCGCTAAGCCCAGGGCCTCGTCGGTGCCGCCGGCAATATCATTTGTCTTTATGCCTTCAAGGCTGCCATCAGAGTTGTAACGCACGAGAGCAAAGTCCGGTGGCGTTGCGAATGTCTTGAACGCTGTGCCGGCCACAATGATCTTGCCGTCCGGTAAAAGGCCTACGGCGTTACCTTGCTCGGTAGCGCTGTCAGGAAAAGGAATAGCGGTTTCTCCACCAGTGCCGAAACCTGAATCAAGACTGCCGTCCACGTTATAACGAGCCAAAGCTACATCAGTCGCAACCGGACGAGTCGCGCTATCAGAAGCAGTACCGGCGACAACGAATTTGCCATCCGGTTGCAGCACGATGCCATTCGCCTTTGCGCCCGCTCCAAAGAAATCACTGATTTGCTTGCCACCGGCGCCAAAACCAAAGTCAATAGATCCATCTGAGTTGAAGCGCGCGAGTGCGAATCCAATGTCGCGGTTGTTGCTGTCGTAGGATGCACTACCGACAACAATGATCTTGCCGTCTGATTGAAGCACCGCAGCGTTCGCCTGATCGAAGCTGCCGAAGAAATCGAAGACGACTTTGCCGCCTTTTCCGAAACTGCCATCGAGCGTGCCGCTGGAGTTATAGCGGGCCAGGGCGAAATCGAGACCGCTGCCAGGAAGGTCCGGATTGAAATCAACTGTTCCAGCGACGACGATCTTGCCGTCGGGCTGGAGCATGAGAGCGCTGGCCGCGGCAAAGTTGCCACCAAAGCTGGTCGTGAGCGCACCGCCATTTCCGAAACTCGTGTCAGGGCTGCCGTCACTGCGATAGCGCGCCAACGCGAAGACGCGTGGGTTACCGCCGCTGCCAGGCAGTTGCGCAAAGCCTGCAACTACGATCCGGCCATCCGGTTGAATAGCGATCGCGCTGATTGAATCGACGTTGCGAAAAAAGTCGGTTGTAATTTTGCCGTTCTTACCAAAGCGTTTGTCGAGCGAGCCGTTCGCGTTGTAACGCGCGACGATAAAGTCTTCGACAGTCTTCGAATTGCTGAAGCTCGAGCCGGCGGCAACGATCTGTCCATTCGGTTGAATGGCAACGGCGTTGGCCTGATCGATATTTCCTGCGAAATCAGTTCTAACAATGCCGCCCGTCCCGAAGGCCGGGTCAAGATTGCCGGCCGTAGTTTGTGCCTGACTCACTACTGCGGCAGCTATAGTTAATATGAGCGATACCAGAAACGTGTTCGTTACTTTCATTGCTGTTTTCTCCCTCCCACTGGTTCAAACAGTGCATCGTCTGTTGCAAGAAATACATGTATTGGACACAAGTCAGTACCACCTGCGGTAGCGGGTGGGTGCGTAGCTGCGACGACTCTCAAAAGG
>DATFDT010000308.1:0-9109 GCA_035251975.1 Pyrinomonadaceae bacterium
GGCTCGCTGCTCGTGTTCCTGCTTTATCTCGGCAAGATGTACAAGCCGATGCGCGACCTCTCGAAGATGACTGACACGATGTCGAAAGCGGCTGTCGGCTACGAGCGCATACGCGCGGTGATTGAGACTGAGAATGAAGTACGCAATCTGCCCGGCGCGAAAAAAGCTCCTGGCTTCAAAGGCGAGATCGAATTCGAGCACGTTGATTTCGGTTATGACAAACGTTATCCGACGCTCACGGATGTAAACCTGCGCGTCGAGTCCGGCCAGCTTGCGGCGCTTGTTGGCCCAACCGGTGCAGGAAAGTCGACTATCACCGGCTTGATCGGTCGTTTCTACGATCCTCAAAAAGGGATCGTGAAGATCGATGGCGAGGACGTCAGGAATTACAAAATGAAGTCGGTGCGACGGCAGATGAGTTTCGTCTTGCAGGAAACGCTACTCTTCCGCGCGCCGGTCTGGCAGAACATTGCTTACGGAAAACCCGAGGCCACACGCGAGGAGATCCTGCGCGCGGCAGAGCTTGCGAATGCTGATGAGTTCATCAAAAACATGCCGCAGCAGTACGACACAATGGTTGGCGAAAAAGGTGTCACGTTATCTGGCGGCCAGCGGCAGCGCATCGCTATCGCACGCGCGATCATTCGCAACTCACCGATCTTGATACTTGATGAGCCGACGTCGGGTCTCGATGCGGCTTCGGAAGAGTTGGTATTCGAGGCGCTCGGAAGATTGATGGAGGGTCGCACAACGATCGTAATCGCCCACCGCCTCGCAACCATCCGTCGCGCCGACGTGATCTTCGTGATCGATCACGGCACGGTCCTAGAACGGGGTACTTACGAGCAATTGATCGCAGACGGCGGACTTTTTTCAAAGCTTCACGAGATCCAGTTCCGAAATCAATCCGTTTCATCCGCGTAATCCGCGTTAAATATTCACTTGAGCTGTTTAGGTGTCGGTAGCTCGGACGCGTTCCATCCGCCACCGAGCGCTTTGATCAGCTCAACACTCGCAGTCATCTGCTGCGCTTGCAGATTCACCGCCGTACGTTGATTGTTCAGGAGCGTCGCCTGGGCGCTGATCACGTTCAAATAACTATCAATCCCCGATCTGTAACGCTCCATTGCAAGTGTCAGTGCGCGCTGCGCTGATGCGACAGCTTCGTTCTGCTGTTCCAATTCACGCGACAGAATCCGCAGCGCTGCAATGTTATCTTCAACCTCCTGAAAAGACGTCAACACCGTATTGCGATAACTCGCAACCGTCGCATCATACTGCGCACGCGCGAACTCGGTTTGCGCTCTACGCCTGCCCTTATCAAAAAGCGTTTGACTCAACGTTGGCCCAAGCGAAAAGAAACGCGCCGGCCACGTAAACCAGCTCGCGATCGACGTGCTCTCCAAACCTCCAGTCGCGCCGAGGACGAGCGATGGAAAGAACGCCGCTTTCGTCACTCCAATCTCCGCATTCGCTTCCGCTACACGTCGTTCCGCAGCAGCGATATCAGGACGACGCTCGAGCAGTTGCGAAGGTAGACCGACTGGAACCGCCGGCGGCTTTGTATCTAATGGCGCAACGGGCAAAGAGCATGTTGACGCTGGCTGACCGGTCAGCAATGCGATCGCGTGTTCGAGTTGTGCTCGTTGAATACCGAGATCGGTCGCTTGCGCCTGTGTTGTCTTTAGCTGAGTTTCTGCCTGGGCCACGTCTTCATCAGACACGATGCCGGTTTCAAAGCGAACGCGCGTCAGATCGAGTTCTTCCTGGAAGGCGGCGATCGTCGAATCGAGTAAAGCTTTTTCAGCGTCAACGGAGCGAAGTTCGTAGTAATTAAAGGCGAGCTCCGCTTCGACACTCAAACGCACGTTTTGTACATCTGCCGCAGTCGCCTGTGCTTCGGAAGTGCTCGCGACGACCGTGTTGCGAATGCGTCCCCAGAAATCCGGTTCCCACGATGCGTCGAATGGAAGTGAGTAGTTGGTGCTCTGGCGTCCGGGTGAAACGTTTGAGTGAGTGGCTGCGGCTGATTGTCGCGACACGATGATCGATGGGCTGGTCGTTACGGTTCGGAAATATTCGGAACGAGACTCTTTCACGAGCGCGCGTGCGGCGTGGAAGTTTGCGTCAGCGAGCGCGATGTTTTGGTTGGCGGTATTGAGTTGCTCCTCGAGAGCATTCAATTGCGGATCGTTGAACATCTCCCACCAATTGCCGCGGATCACCGCATCCGCAGGGCGCGCGAATTTCCAATTGTCGGTTTCCTTGAAAGCATCAGGCGCGATTTCTTTATAAGCCGATGGCGTCGCCACCGCCGGCTTCGCATACTTCGGCGCCTTGTCACAGCCTTTGAACAGCACGAGACCGATCAGCGAAACAGCAAGTATTTGAAAATGATTAGGCATTGGTTGATTCCGGAACGGGTGGCCACAGAGGGCCACCCCTACAGTTGTTACCGCACACGCTACTTCGTCCGAGGCGCTTGATGAGCGACAACTGTAGGGGCGGCCCTCCGTGGCCGCCCGTTGTTCGCAAACCACGCGCGCATACGATCCAGGTACAGATAGACCACCGGCGTCGTAAACAGCGTTAGCATCTGACTCACAAGCAATCCTCCAATGATCGAAATCCCCAACGGCTGTCTGAGCTCGGAACCCGTGCCAACTCCGAGCGCGAGCGGCAACGCGCCGAACAGCGCCGCCATTGTCGTCATCATGATCGGTCGAAACCGCAGCATGCACGCCTGAAAAATCGCGTCGCGCGAGCTCTTCCCTTCACCCCGTTCAGCCGCAAGCGCGAAATCGATCATCATGATCGCGTTCTTCTTCACGATACCGATCAGCAGGATGATCCCGATCAATGCAATCAAGCTGAGATCCATGTGCGTCACGAGCAGCGCAAGGACCGCACCTACGCCTGCCGACGGAAGTGTCGAAAGAATCGTGATCGGGTGAATATAACTTTCATAAAGAATCCCGAGCACGATATACACGGCCAGCAACGCCGCCACGATCAAAAACGGCTCACTCGCGAGCGACGTCTGAAACGCCTGCGCCGTGCCGGCAAAACTTCCATGAATCGTCGCCGGCATACCGATGCTCTGTTCCGTTTGATTGATCGCCTGCACCGCATCGCTGAGCGCAACACCCGGCGCGAGGTTGAAAGAAAAAGTAACCGCCGGAAACTGGCCCTGGTGATTAACCGCCAGCGGCGCAGTTGCCGGCGCATAATGCGCAATCGCGGTCAACGGCACGACTCCACCATTCGCAGAATGCAAATAGATCTCTTTCAGTCCTTCGGGACTCTGCCAGAATCGCGGCTCAACCTCCATCACGACGTGATACTGATTTAGCTGCTTGTAGATCGTCGACACTTGCCGTTGTCCAAACGCATCGTAGAGCGCCGAGTCGATATCTTGCGGCGTGATTCCGAGTCTCTGCGCCGTCGCGCGATCGTAATCAAGCGACGCTTGCAAACCGCTGTTCTGTTGATCGCTATTGACGTCAGTCACGATCGAGACCTTACGCAACTCCTGCAAAAGGATCGGCGCCCACTTCACCAGGTCATCCAGATTCTCACTCTGAATCGTGTACTGGTATTGCGCGTTACCACCACGGCCGCCGACACGCAGATCCTGTGTCGCTTGTAAAAAAATCGACGCGCCTTCAACCGTCGCGAACTGCCGGCGCAACCGGCGAATGATCTCCTCAGCACTGACCTTGCGCTCGTCGAGTGGCTTCAATGAGATAAACATTCTTCCCGTGTTCGTCGTCGTGCCACCACCGCTTCCTGTAAACGCGACAACATTCGCCACGGCCGGATCACTCTTAATGATATCGACGAAGCGCGCCATTCTTTGCCTCATCGCCGTAAACGACGAATCCTGCGCGCCTTGAATCCCGCCCGCGAGACGGCCGGTGTCCTGCTGCGGAAAAAATCCTTTCGGCACGATCACGAGCAGATACACGTTCACGCCAATCGTGATCAGCAGCACCAGCAACATCGGCGCGGGATGTCGCAGCACCCACGTCAAACTCCGTTCGTACAGACTCAGAATCCACTGAAACACCCGCTCGCTTGCGCGATACAGTCGTCCATGCTGCTCGTTGTTTTTCAGCAATCGCGCACACATCATCGGCGTCGTCGTTAACGACACCACGAGCGAAACGAGAATCGCCACCGAAAGCGTCACTGCGAACTCGCGGAACAGACGTCCGACGATCCCGCCCATCAACAGCAACGGCGTGAACACGGCCACGAGCGAGATGCTGATCGAAAGCACCGTGAAACCGATCTCTTTCGCGCCGAGAAGAGCGGCTTGCAACGGCCGCATTCCCTGTTCGAGATGGCGCGTCACGTTTTCAATGACGACGATCGCATCGTCGACAACGAAGCCGGTGGAGATCGTCAACGCCATGAGGGAGAGATTGTCGAGACTGTAGTGACACAGGTACATCACGCCGAACGTGCCGATGAGCGAAACGGGGACGACTACGGCCGGGATGATCGTCGCGCGTGGATTTCTCAGGAAGACGAAGACCACGAGGATCACGAGGCTAATTGAAATGATCAGCGTGCGTTCCACGTCTCTGACTGACGCGCGGATGGTAGTCGTCTGGTCCATCACGACCGTGAGATCGATCGCTGATGGAATCGATGCCTTCAATTGCGGGAGTGCGTCGCGAACGCCGTCGACCGTATCGATGATGTTTGCGCCGGGCTGGCGAAAGATGATTACGAGCGCGCACGGTTTGCCATTTGCGAGTCCCGCGGAGCGCAGGTTCTCGACCGAGTCCTGAACGTTTGCGATGTCAGACAATCTGATCGCAGCGCCATTGGTGTAGCCAACTATCAATGGGCGGTAATCGGCGGCTTGCAGGAGTTGATCGTTGACCGCGATGTCAGAAGTCGTCGTGTTGTTCGCGAGCTGACCTTTTGCGAGGTTCGCGTTTTGCTGGCTCAGCATGTTGCGAACGTCTTCGAGACCGAGGCCGGTGGCATTCAACTGCGTCGGATTTACATCGACGCGCACCGCTGGCAATGAGCTGCCGCCCACAACTACCTGGCCCACACCCTGAATTTGCGAGAGCTTCTGCTGGAGAATCGTTGACGCAGCATCGTAGAGCCGGCCTTGATCGTAAACGTTTGAGGTCAGCGCCACGATCATGATCGGCGCGTCCGCCGGATTCACTTTTCGATACGTGGGATTGTTGGGCAGATTCGTCGGTAAGTAACCGCGAGCCGCATTAATTGCTGCTTGTACATCTCGCGCGGCGGCGTCGATATCGCGGTTTAATTCAAACTGCAATGTCACGCTCGTTGAACCGAGATAACTCGCCGAAGTCATCTCAGTAACGCCTGCGATGTGGCCCAGTTGGCGTTCGAGTGGCGTGGCCACGGACGACGCCATGATCTCAGGACTCGCTCCCGGCAAGTTTGCCTGCACCGAGATCGTCGGAAAGTCGATCTGCGGCAACGGCGAAACCGGCAACAACTTGAAGGCAACCCCACCCGCGAGTGCAATCGCCGCAGTGAGCAACACAGTCGCCACAGGCCTTTGAATAAACGGCGACGAAAGACTCACGATGACCCTTCCGTTGCTAAGCTTTTGTGCTTTTTGTGCCTTTTTGTGGCCTCTCTTAGTTTTCTCGCGGCGGCGTCGAAGAAGAGATAGATCACGGGTGTCGTGTACAAGGTGAGCAGTTGGCTCAACATTAGACCACCAACGAGCGTGATTCCGAGCGGGCGTCGCAACTCAGATCCGACTCCACTGCCAAACGCTAACGGCAACGCACCGAGCAGCGCCGCCATCGTCGTCATCATGATCGGACGAAACCGCAGCAGACACGCCTGGTAGATCGCTTCTTCCGGTTCCTTGCCGTGATTCCGCTCAGCATCGAGCGCGAAGTCGATCATCATGATCGCGTTCTTCTTTACGATACCGATCAGCAGGATGATGCCGATGATTCCCACCACCGTTAGCTCGGTTCGAAACAGAAGGAGCGCGAGAATCGCGCCCACGCCCGCCGACGGTAACGTCGACAGGATCGTGAGCGGATGAATGTAGCTCTCATACAAAACACCGAGCACGATGTAGACGGTAACGATCGCCGCCAGAATCAACAGCGGCTCGTTCGTCAACGAGTTCTTAAATGCCTGCGCCGTGCCCTGGAATGAAGCCTGCAGACTCGCGGGCATATTCAAATCTTTCTCGACTTGTTCGATCGCGTTTGTGGCTTCGCCGAGTGATGCACCGTGCGCAAGGTTGAACGAGATCGTGACCACCGGAAACTGGCCCTGGTGGTTGATGGAGAGCGGCGCCGTTCCGGTTTCGAAATGGCTGAACGTGCTGAGCGGTACTGATGTGCCGTTCGTCGAGCGGACGTAAATGTCCTGCAACTTTGCCGGATTGTTCTGAAAATTCGGCAACGTTTCGAGGATGACGTGGTATTGATTCGACTGCGTAAACAACGTCGAGATCTGCCGCTGTCCGAAGGCGTCGTAAAGTGTCTGGTCGATCGCGAGTGGCGTGATGCCGAGTCGTGAAGCGGTGACACGATCGATCACGAGCGTCGTCTGGGCGGCGCCGGTTTGCTGATCGGTTGCTACGTCCTGTAATTGCGGTAACGTCTTCAACTTCTCGACAAAGCGCGTGGTCCACGTGTTCAACTCGTCTGCATTCGGCGACTCGAGCGTGTACTGATACTGCGTACGGCTCACGCGATCTTCGACCGTCAAATCCTGCACCGGTTGCATGTAAAGCGTAATGCCCTCAACAGAGGCGAGCGCCGTTTGCAAGCGATTCATGATCGTCGTGGCATCTGTCTTCCGGACGTCGAGTGGTTTGAGATTGATCAGGATGCGACCGCTGTTGAGTGTCGTGTTCGTGCCGTCGACACCGATGAACGACGAGAGACTCTCGACCGCCGGATCTTTGAGTATGACCTGCGCGAGTTCCTGCTGTTTCTGGGCCATCGCGGGAAACGAGATTCGCTGCGACGCTTCGGAAATTCCCTGAATGACGCCGGTGTCCTGCACCGGGAAGAAGCCTTTCGGCACGACGACGTAAAGCCAGATCGTGAGGACGAGCGTCGCCGCCGCAATCAACAAAGTAATCACGCGAAACTTCAGCACCCAACGCAACGTCACACCGTAGAGATCGATGATCTTTTCAAACACACGCTCCGACGCGCGATAGAACCTTCCCTGGTTTGAGTGTTCGCGCAGTAATCGCGAGCACATCATCGGCGTGAGGGTGAGCGAAACAACTGCCGACACAAGAATCGTCACGCTCAGCGTGATCGCAAATTCGCGAAAGAGCCGGCCCACGATGTCGCCCATGAACAACAACGGAATCAGCACCGCGATCAGAGAGATCGTAAGTGAGACGATCGTGAATCCGATCTGCTCCGCGCCTTTCAACGCCGCCTGCATCGGCTTCTCGCCTTCCTCGAGATAGCGCACGATGTTCTCAATCATCACGATCGCGTCGTCGACGACAAAGCCTGTCGAGATCGTGAGCGCCATGAGTGTCAGGTTGTTCAGGCTGTAGCCTGCGAGATACATCACCGCTAGCGTGCCGACGAGCGAGAGCGGGACCGCCACACTCGGAATGATCGTGGCCGAAAGATTTCTGAGAAACAGAAAGATCACCATGACCACGAGCGCGACGGTCAGCATCAGCGAGAACTGCACGTCTTTAACTGACGCACGAATCGTGACGGTGCGATCGGTCAGTACTGAAAGTTGGATTGAGGACGGGAGGGTGGTTTGGAGTTGCGGCAGCAGCGCTTTGACGCGATCAACTACCTGAATGATATTTGCGCCGGGTTGTCGTTGAATGTTGACGATAACCGCGGGCACATTGTTCATCCACGCCGCCTGCTTCACGTTCTCCGCGCCGTTAACAACAGTGGCCACATCTGACAGAACAACCGGCGCGCCGTTCCGGTAAGCAACGACGATCTTTCCGTAGTCTTTGTCGGAAAGGATCTGATCGTTGGCGTCTATCTGGTACGACTGCTGTGGTCCATCGAAATTTCCCTTCGCCTGGTTGACGCTCGTTTGCTGAAGCGCAGTGCGCACGTCTTCGAGACTGATTCCATACGACGAGAGCGCCGTTGGATTCGCCTGAATACGCACCGCGGGCTTTTGACCGCCACTGATGCTTACAAGCCCGACGCCCGGCAATTGCGAAATCTTTTGGGCGAGGCGTGTATCTGCCAAATCTTCAACTTGAGTTAAAGGAATCGTGTTGGATGTAAGCGCCAGCGTCATCACCGGCGCGTCAGCCGGATTCGACTTGCTATAGATCGGCGGCGACGGCAGATCGTTCGGGAGAAAGTTTGACGCTGCATTTATCGCCGCTTGAACTTCTTGTTCGGCGACGTCGATGTTCAGATCGAGTGCGAATTGTAGTGTGATGATCGAGCTGCCGCCCGAGCTCATCGACGTCATCTGGTTCAAGCCGGGCACTTGTCCAAACTGTCTCTCGAGCGGCGCGGTGATCGCAGACGCAACGACATCCGGACTCGCGCCCGGATAAAACGTGATCACCTGAATGGTCGGATAGTCGACTTCGGGCAATGCGGAGACCGGTAGTTGTCGATACGCAACAATACCGGCGAGCAGTATCGCGGCCATCAACAGCGAAGTTGCGACGGGCCTGAGGATGAACGGCCGCGACGGACTCACCCCTTGCGCCTCCTGCGTTCTTCTCTGTGCAACCTCTGTGTTCTCTGTGTCTCCGTGGTAAGAGGTTGTTTGCAAAGATCACCACGGAGACACAGAGAACACAGAGGTTGCACAGAGAAGAACTTCTTATATTTCACTGCTTCCTCCTGCTCTCTCCCCGCACCGCGACCTTGACGCCGTTTTGCAACTTGTCGAACCCATCGACCGCGACCACGTCGCCGGCTTTTAGTCCTTCGACCGCCGTCACATTCCCATCCGTGGTGCCCGTCGTAACAGTCTGCATCGCGACTGTTTGATCCGGCTTCAGGACGTATACAAATGAATCCTGTGCGTTGCGCTGAATCGCGACTGAAGGCACGAGGATCACGCCACGCTGAGTAGCTACCAGCAGACGCGCGTTGACGAATTGATTGGG
>DATFDT010000309.1:0-2467 GCA_035251975.1 Pyrinomonadaceae bacterium
TGGACGCAGTTCTCAGCGGGCCCTTGCCGCGATATCTATCGCGACCAGAATGGCCAAGCCTATATCTGCCGCGACTGCGGCACGACCGGTAAACCCGGCCCGGGCAAGTGCAATCCGATCAGCCAGGCCACACTCAACAGCGGCTTCTGGTGTTCGTAGGATTTTCTCTGCGGTCCTCTGCGTATCTCTGCGTTGAAACTGCCACTAACGCAGAGGACGCAGAGATACGCAGAGAACCGCAGCGGAAGACACGCGCTCTTACTGCGGAACAACCTTCTCCACCAAAAGCACCGGCTCAAAACAATATAAATAAGCAAAGTCGAATTTTCATCTGAACACCTCCTGACACGCGTCATTCTACGTAATTCAACGGATTGACAGTCACGAATACGTGGCTTAGTGTTTTCACTCCCCCATAACACCACAAGGAGAATCAGTATGTTGCATGTACTCACGCTCGTAACTTTACTTATTTCGTCATTCGCCGTTCCACTTAGTCCCCAATCAGCGGAACCAAAAACAATTACCATCGCCGAAGCGCGCAGTCTGCCTTTGGGCACAGTCGTGACCATCGATGGCGTGGTCACGGTTCCCTCCGGCGCATTCAGCTCGAGCACTTTTGATCAAGGGTTTGCGATCCAGGATCGCACTGGCGGCATTTACGTCAGCGTGCCCGACAACAACGGCTTTACGCTGAGACAACAGGTGCGCGTGACCGGGAGACTAGCCGATACAGTTTTACCTGGACTGCTCGTGCTCGTCGACGTGACTGACATCAAAGCTCATGGCAGTGGTCCAAAAGTGCAGCCCGCTACGGTCGCAACCGGCGCCGTGGGCGAAGCGACTGAAGGCCGGCTGGTCACGATCACTGGAACAATCACACAACCGGTCGTGAATGATCTGCCGTTCGGATTCATCATCTTTGTCAATGATGGCTCCGGCGAAGTTCATTCTTTCGTTTGCGCTTCGACAGGCATCGACGTGAGCGGATTGAGCCCGGGCCAGACCGTCGAGATCACGGGATTCAGCGGGGAGTTTGCCGGCGCCTTTGAAGTCGATCCGCGAATACAAGACGACATTCGCGTCATAAACTAATCATGGAACGCAGATGAACGCGGATTTATCCGCGGATCTAATCCGCGTCTGATTCGCGTTCATTTTCGTCCGGCTCAGGTTTATAAAACCTGGCCACATTCACAATCACCAGCCCGGTGATGATTGCAATGATCTGGAAGGAGACCAGCCACAGAACGGCGATGATGAGCAATCGCCACATATCTCGCGCGATAATGAATTGCAAGAGCATGAAAGAAATGCCTGCGACCGCCGCCAACGCGCCCCACAGAAATATTTTGTCGTTGCCGATAACGATCCGCCAGCTACAGTTTCTACAGTAAAAATGAAACGGGTCGTAAAGGAATGCGACTCTCCAGAAAGAGAATGGATGATTACAAGTTGGGCAATGTGCTTCAGTTTTCATTTGAATAGATCGCGAATTATCCTGATCTGTAGTCTAATTCCTTAGAAAAAGAAATTAATACTTAGTTAGGCCACTAAATTACAAATGAAATCTGACACGCTGCCGAGTTCGCTGCCGGAGCTGCATAGCGAGTTCTTGAACACATGCATCGATCGACTCAAGACGGACCAGCGCATTGTAGGCGTCGCCGCGGGTGGATCCTTTGTTACAAACACGATGGACGAGTTTAGCGATCTCGACCTTATCATCGCTGTCGAACCCGCGCATTATGCTGAGATCAGCCTCGAGCGAATGAAAGTTGCGGCTTCGCTCGGAAAGCTTTTGGCCGCATTCACTGGCGAGCATGTGGGAGAGCCTCGAGTCCTTATATGTCTCTATGAAGCGCCTTTGCTGCATGTTGATCTGAAGTTTGTAAGTCTGGAGGATGCAGCGACACGTGTCGAAGATCCTTCGGTTCTCTGGGAAAGAGACGGACGACTTTCGAGTGTATTGGCGCTTAGCAAGGCGGAGTTTCCCACTCGTTCCCCGCAGTGGATTGAAGATCGATTCTGGATCTGGGTGCATTACGCCGCGACCAAGATCGCGCGCGGTGAGTTGTTCGAGGCGATCGACTTTTTGGCGTTTCTGCGCGGCGCCGTGCTTGGTCCACTGGCGCTTGCTCGTGCCGGTGCACGACCATCTGGCGTAAGAAAAATCGAGACCACAGCCCCAGCTTTTGCTCTTAAGTTGCGACACACAATCGCCACCCACGACGCCGAGGATTGTCTGCGTGCGTTGCGAGCCTGCGTTGATCTCTACCGTTCCCTCACGCCCCGCGCGAGCTCTGAAAGGGTCGAAGACGCAGCGATGGAATATTTGGCAGAGGTGGAACGACGATACGGTGTAGGACCTTAATGGCCCCGAAGGCGTTCGCTAATGACGATACGGTGTTGGACCTTTAGCACTACGCCGAAGGCGTTCGCTAATTTCAGCCCAGGGTTCGAGGAA
>DATFDT010000310.1:0-37947 GCA_035251975.1 Pyrinomonadaceae bacterium
GTTTGTTTAAGAATGCGCTTTTGTAAAGAACGGGCGGCCACGGAGGGCCGCCCCTACAGTTCGTTACGTGGAGTCAAATTCCATGTATACTCACGCGCGATGCGCGTTTTAGGAATCGATCCGGGAAGCCAGACAACGGGATGGGGCGTTGTCGAAGGCGACGGACGGCGTTACTCACTCGTCGCGTTTGGTTCGATTCGTGCATCGTCCAGCCAGAGGTTTTCAACGCGCTTGCTGAAGATGTGTACGGGGATCGAGGAGGTGATCGCGCAGCATCGTCCGGATGCGTGCGCGCTCGAAGATGCTTTCCTCGCGACGAATGTGAAGGTCAGCATGAAGCTCGGGCAGGTGCGTGGTGTGGTGTTGCTGGTGGCGGAACGCGCGGGGCTGGATATTCATGAGTATTCACCGCGGTTGATCAAGCAGACGGTGGTCGGTTACGGGAATGCGGAGAAGCATCAGGTGCAGGAGATGGTGCGGTTGCTGTTGGCGCTGAAGAGCATTCCCTCGCCGCATGATGCGGCAGACGCGCTGGCCGTGGCGATTTGCCATTTCCATCACGCGGCGTTTAAAGAGAGAATCGCTGCGGTTTAGAGAAGAATTAGGACCAATAGGACTTATTAACCTCACATTTCAGGAGAAACAAAACATGATTCCTCACAAGCTCACGCTTTGCCTGCTTTTCATTCTTTTCCTTCATGTACCCGGTTTTGCGCAGAAGAAGCCTCCAAGTGGAGGGCGGCTCGGAGTTGTGGTTGACGAGCGTCTGGCGGCATTGCGCGCAACGCCGCAACTCAACGGAAAACTCGTGCGTCGTCTGAGTCGCGGAAGACTCGTGGCTGTTAGATCTTTTAAGACAAACGCTGACGGCATCACGTTCCTGCTCGTGAACGTGACGCGCCGGACACATGGCTGGATTCAACGCGATGCGGTCGCTTCACCTTCGCGTTCCGGCGACGATCGAAGATTGTTAACGTTGATCCAACGTTCAAATGGTTTTGATCGCATCGCTCGCGTACGAATCTTTCTCGACCACTTTCCACGTTCGCCATTGCATCCTGAAGTTCTATTGCTGCTTGGCGACACTGCAGAATCGCTTGCGGAAAAACTCTCGCGCGACGCCGCACGCCGTCTGAAAGAAGACCTCGGCGACGCACCAGAGTACAGTTATTACCTGAACTACACCGGCCTCGATCGCTACAATCGCCAGCGCGTCGGCTTCGTTTTCGACAAAACCACAAAACGCTTCCACTACGACGGTGCCTCCTGGCGCGAGCTAATCCGCCGCTATCCACGCTCTCGTGAGGCGTCCACGGCTCATGAGCGCTTGAATTTGCTTGACTCGATCAGCCACAAAAAGGCACAAAAAGCACAAGCGTTTCGTTGAACTCTTCATTTTGTGCTTTTTATGGCCAATTTTTAGAATCTCCGCCTGCGGGTGTTAATAACCCCCAAACCCACTCGTCTATCAGGGTGTAGACGAAGGAGAAACACCCTTGCAGGCAGCAGTTAAACCCTTGCGATTAGTGACAAACGAACCCGCCAGCGAGTTGGAAAACCTCTTCCAGGCACATCACGGCCGAGTTTTTCGGACCGCACACCGGATTACGGGCAGCGCCGCCGACGCCGAAGACGTGCTCCAGACTGTCTTCCTCCGCCTTGTTAAAGGCCAGGACGACTACGACTGGTCGCGAAACCCCGAGGCTTATCTTTCACGCGCCGCCATTAACGCCTCGCTTGATTTACTGAGGAGCCGCTCTCGCTCGAAGTCCGTGTCGCTCGACGAAAGCGAAGTGGATTCAATTGCCGGCGGCTATGAAAGTCCGGAGAAGGTTCACGCCGATCGCGAGTTGCAAGCACTCGTTCGCGAGGCGGTGTCGCGGCTCGGAAAGACTGCCGGCGAGATGTTTGTCCTGCGTTATTACGAAGGTTTTGACAACAAAGATATTGCAACGATTATGAATACTTCAGCGCTGGTGGTCGGCGTAGTCCTCCATCGCGCTCGCACCAAACTCAGGAAAGAGATTGGGCACTATCTGGAGAAACATCATGAAGAGTAACAAAGAAGACCAGATTCTCGACAAAGTTACTGCCGAGATCCGCAATGAGAAAGTTGATCCCCGCGCAGTGGCAGCAGCGGCAGACCGTGTTTGGGCGCGTGTCTCCACTGCTGCGGGCGCGACTGAGTTTCAGTTACCGACAGTCGACCGGATTGAAGGCTGTGCAGACTTCCAATCACTGATTCCGGCGCATCTCGCTGGTAAGCTTTCAGAAGCGCGCTCGCTGCTGCTGGTGGACCACACGCACGAGTGCATCCCCTGCCGCAAGGCGATGAACGAAGCGCGCGCGAAACGTTCGGTCACGATCAAACCAGCCACTCGCAACAAGCGCTACTCGATGCGGCCAACCGTCATGCGTTGGTCCATCGCCGCTGCAGTCGTGATCGGTATCGGACTTTTGGCCGTGCCGTTCGTGCAGCGGTTCTGGCCGTACGGCCAGTTTGACGCCACCGTTCAGGCCGCTGAAGGACAAGTCTACCAGGTTGCCGACACGCGCACTGCCGCGGTCGCAACCGGAGCGAAGCTGCAACAAAACGAGAAGGTGCGTACCGCGAAAGACGGTCGCGCCGTTGTTCGTCTGGGCGACGGTTCGCTCATTGAAATGAAAGATCGCTCGGAGCTCTACCTGACGAAAGCAGGCAAGAACACAACGATTCACCTCAGCCGCGGCAATATCGTCGTAGAAGCAGCAAAGCAGAAAGACGGGCAGTTGTTTGTTGAGAGTGGTGACTCGCTGGTTTCAGTTACGGGCACTATTTTCTCGGTAAACAACGGCACGAAGGGCTCGCGAATCTCCGTCATCGAAGGCGAAGTAAACCTGAATCACGCGGGCAGCGATCATGTGCTTCATCCGGGTGATCAAGCCACGACCAATCCCTCGATCACGACGATTCCGGTTAAAGATGAAGTCGCATGGAGCCGCAACGCCGCTAAATACACAGCAGTGTTGAATGGCCTCGCAAACATCAAGAACGCCTTGAAGAGCGTTCCGCAACCCGGCGTTCGCAACTCCACGCACCTGCTCGACCTGATGCCGGAAAACACTGTGGTTTATGCCGCGCTACCAAACTTCGCGAACACGATTGTTGAATCGCATCGCGTGATTCAGGAGCGCATCAGCCAGAACGCAGCGCTGCGCGAGTGGTGGGAGAAGGAACAGTCCGGCCGTGCGCAGAACATGGACCAGGTGGTCGAAACGATTCGCCAGTTTGGCTCTTACCTTGGTGACGAGATCGCAGTGTCAGTCTCGATGAACGATCAGGGACGGCCGACCGAACCGCTCGTGCTCGCAGAGCTGAAGAATTCGCAAGGGTTCCGCGAGTTTCTCGAGCAGGAGATCGCGAAGTATGCAGGCGACAAGAAGGGCAGACCGGAGATCGTGTTCGTTGAGAACCCGGCGTCAGCGGTTTCGCAGCCTGGTGACAAACACGAAAGACTTTACGTCTGGATTCAGGATAACTTGCTGGTTGCCAGTCCGAAGCTGGAGCAGCTTCAGGGCGTTAGCATAGCAATTGGAAACGGCAACGTGACGAGTTTCACTGCCACTCCGTTCCGCAACCGCATCGCAGAGATTTACCAGGCGGGCGCGGGTTTGGTAGTCGCAGCGAATCTCGAAAAAGTCGTGACTGCGACTAAGGCTGAGCGCAGCAAAGGTCCGAATGCTGAGAAGCAGGAAAACGCGCTGAACAAGCTCGGCATTCTGAGCGTGAAGTACTTCGTTCTCGATCAGAAAGACACCAACGGCAAGACGCACACGGAAGCTTCGCTGTCATTCAACGACGCGAACCGCGGCATTCCCTCGTGGCTCGCAGCGCCGGGACCGATGGGCTCGCTCGACTACATCTCGCCCGACGCGAATGTCGTTGCCGGTTTCGTTGTGAAGAACCCCGCGACACTCGTCGATGATCTGCTCGGCGTGCTGGAAACCGTAAATCCTGAGTTGCTCAAGAACCTCGACAAGCTGCAAACGGAGCATGGTCTGAACATTCGCAACGACATCGCTGCACCGCTGGGTGGAGAGTTTGCCTTCGCGATTGACGGACCGATCCTGCCAACGCCTTCGTGGAAGATGGTGTTTGAAGTTAACGATCCGGCGCACCTGCAACAGACGCTCGAACGTGTCGTCAATGACGTGAACAAACAAGCCGCGTACTTCGGCAAGTCAGGATTGACATGGGAAAAAGCAGATGTCGGCGGCCGCACGTACTACACACTGCGATCCGTAGATTTCGGAGCGCTCCAGGTGAACTACGTTTACGCCAACGGCTACCTGATCGTTGGTCCAAGCAGGGCTCTCGTCGAAAGAGCTTTGACATTGCAGGAGAACAGTTTGTCTCTGCTGCGATCGGCGAAGTTCACGGCGGGTCTGCCGGCTGACGGCAATGCAAACTTCTCGGCAGTGTTCTATCACAACATCGGCGGGCTCGTTCCGGCTGGTGTTGCCACCGCCGCGCAGAACCTTCCGAGTGGACCACAGGAGGCGATTAAATCCATCGCTTCTGACATGCCGCCGACGCTGGCTTACGCTTACGCGCAAGGCGACACCATCACGTTCATGGCGAACACTGAAGGTGGACCATTCGGACTTGGTCCGGCAACGCTCCTGGGTATGCCCAACGCGCTCGAGATGCAACACATCATCGGGCGGGGCATGGGTTCGAAAAAGTAAGGGGTTTTAATTAGCCGCGGATGATCCGTGTCATCCGCGGCTAAGAAAGTTTTTGCAATGAAGCTCGTTTTAATGTCTCTCGTCTCGTGGTTGTCTGCGCTCGCGATCCTCTCGAGTTTCTATATAGGGCACGGACACGGTCCGAGCGTCACCGTTACATCAATGATCATGGCAGCGCTGCTGTTCTCGCTCGCCTATGCGCCCTCGCTCTTCTGGCTGCGCCAACGCATGGGTGGTTGCAAGCCGGCGCTGCTCTTTCCTCTTGCTTCCGCTGTCGTACTCAACACGCCTGTTTTCCTGATCGAATTTCTTGCAATCGGCAGAACTTTAGCACCGTCGGATGCGTTAGCATGCATTGTTGCTTTTCTACTGATGGGCACAGTCTTCGGACTCGGATTCGTTTGGAATTATCAGGACAAGAGCGTTATATAAAGAGAGTATGGCACTCCCCGTTTCGGTTCCAGAGGAACCGATCAGAACTCAAGCGGCTCTTACTGAGCCACCGGTGATCGACCTTCATGGTCTCAGCGTTACTTTCGGTCACCGGCCAATACTAAAGAACCTTCGCGGCGACCTGCGTGGTAAGGCGATTGGTCTGCTCGGTCCCAACGGCGCCGGCAAGACAACGCTGATTCACACGCTCCTCGGATTTCACGCGCCCTCCGCAGGCACCGCGCAGATATTCGGCATGGACATCATCGATCAGACGAAACAGATACGATCGTTGATTGGCTACATGCCCGAGCGCGACTCGTTTATCGCGAAGATGAGCGCAGTTCACTTCGTGCGCCTGATGGGTGAACTGTCAGGACTGCCTTCGGAAGCCGCCCTCGAGCGCGCGCACGAAGCGCTCTTCTACGTCGGACTCGGCGAGGCGCGTTATCGACGACTCGAGACTTACTCCCTCGGCATGAAGCAGCTCGCAAAGCTGGCGCAGGCGATCGTTCATGGTCCAAGACTAATCTTTCTCGACGAGCCGACAAACGGGCTCGACCCACCGGCACGCCTGCGCATGATCAAGTTGATACGCGAGATTCGCGACAGCGGTCACGCGCACATCGTCTTGTCGTCGCACTTGCTGCTCGACGTCGAAGAGTGTTGTGACGAGATACTGATTCTGAAAGACGGCCAGATCGCCGTTTACTGCAATCTCGAAGAAGAGCGTAAATCGAATCGCAAGTTTCTCATGCTCGAAACGCGCGGCGATCAGGCAAAGTTTGTTAATGCGATTCAGCAACTCGGTTGTGAGTACGCTGTGTCAGGCGATCATCGATTGAAGATCGTTTTGCAGGAAGGCGTGGAGGTACGCGACCTTTATCGTCTCGCTGAAGAACAGCAGGTGCAGCTCAGACGTTTAAGTTATAAGCGCGACTCGCTCGAAGACATCTTTTTGAAAGCAATGGAGAACGGCTATGGCGGTTTATGAGCAGACTTATAAGCCGTACAAAGGCATTCTGACTCCCGAATGGAGTCGCTTTCTGATCATCCCGCGAAACACGTTGCGGGGCGTCTTCAACTCCAAGCTGTTCACGGCGTTTTACGTCCTTTGTTTCCTGCCGTCCTTAATCGAAGCGGTGTTCATCTATTTGCATCACAACGTCACTGCCCTCGCGATCATGAATCTGAACGCGAGACAGTTGATACCCATCGACGGTTCATTTTTCCAGACGTTTGTCGTAATTCAGGGCGGGTTCGCATTCATCGTCGCGATCCTGGTTGGACCACCGCTTGTCTCTCGCGATCTGCGAAACAACGCTCTGCCGCTTTATCTCTGCCGCCCGTTCTCGCGCACTGAGTACGTGATGGGAAAGATGTCGGTGTTGTTGATCCTGCTGTCGTGGATCACATGGGTGCCGCAGTTGTTGATGTTTTTGTTCCAGTCTTACCTGGAAGGGTTTGCATGGCTCAGAAGTAATCTGTGGATTGCGAGTGCGATCATCATCGGCGGCCTTGTTTGGATCCTGCTGCTGGCATTGCTTTCGCAGACTATCTCAGCGGTCGTGAAGTGGCGCATTGTGGCGAGTGGTGTAATGCTGGGGATAGTGTTTATCCCGTCCGCGTTTGCCGGTATTGTCAATATACTTTTCCAAACGCACTGGGCAAACATCATCAGCCTGTCCGCACTCATGTGGAATATAACGGCCGGTCTGTTCGGTACTTTCGATCGTATTGGCGGCCGCATTCAGGTCACTGACTTCGACGACAACGTCGTGCGGGAAGTTTTGTTGATGGAACCGCCGCTGTGGGCTTCGTGGGCAGCGCTGTTTATCTTTTGTGCGATCTGTTTGGCGATCCTGCACTGGAAAGTTAAAGCTTACGAGGTGGTTCGTTAACTAGATATGTCTTCCACCGACCAGCTCATCATCTTCGACAACGTCTCCAAGTTCTACGGTGAGATACTCGGCGTGAATCGAGTCAATCTCCAGATCGCGCCGGGCATCACGAGTCTTGTTGGACCGAACGGAGCAGGGAAGTCGACGTTGATGAACTTGATGACGGGACTGCTGCGGCCAACGCGCGGCTCGATCTCGATTTTGGGGATTCCGACGGATCAGCCGGAACAACTGTTTCGCAAAGTCGGTTACTGCACGCAGTTTGATTCTTTTCCGCGAGGCGTGACTGGTCGCGAGTTTATTACGTCTTTTCTGCTCGTCCATGGTTTCGATCGCAAGCAGGTGAACGACCTGGCCCAGCTTGCAATCGAGCGCGTTAACCTCGTCGAGGCTGCGGATCGGAAAGTTGCGGGTTACAGCAAAGGTATGCGACAACGCATCCGACTCGCGCAGTCGATCGCACACCAGCCGGCGGTCTTGATTCTCGACGAGCCGCTCAACGGTCTCGATCCGATGGTGCGCGCCGAGACGATCGCCCTCTTTCGCAAACTCGCTTCCGAAGGTCTGCACCTCATCATCTCGTCGCACATCCTGCACGAGGTCGACGTGATGTCAGACCGGGTCGTGTTGCTGAATAACGGTTACATCGTTGCCGAAGGTAATATTCACGGCGTGCGCGATGAGATGGAAGAGCATCCGATGCAGATCCTGATCCGTTGCGATCAGCCGGCGAAACTCGCGGCGTATGTTTTTGCACAGAATCACGTTGTCGAAGCCCGGCTGCACGAGGACCGCCGGGGTCTGTTTGTGAAGACGCGCGATGCAGATCGTTTCTACCTGCTGTTGAATCACGCGGTTGCGGAAGGCCAGGTGAGCGTAGAGTCAGTGGCGCCGGTCGACGACGATCTCAGCGCGGTTTACCAGTACCTGATTGGAACCACAGGCGGCAGCGCCTAGGAGTTTAGTGAATGAGTTCTGCGGTTGAGGTAGCTCAAGCCACATCTGAACAGAATCGAACGCGCTGGGGACTCTGGCTCCGGCAGATCGGCGCGATCTTTCGTCTCGAGATCGAGAAGAACTTTCTGAGCCGTCGCTCGATCTTGATCTATCTGATTGCGTTGTCGCCACTCATCCCCCTCGTGCTTTTCGCGCCGTTCACGCCGCCCGGAAAAGAGTGGCGAGATTTCAACAATTACAGCACCGTCTTCTCAATCATTTACAACATTCTGATTCTGCGCACGTTAATCTTCTTCGGTTCGGCGTGGATCTTTATGAACCTGTTTCGCGGTGAGCTGGTCGACCGCAGCTTACACTATTACTTCCTGAGCGCCGTGCGAAGAGAAGTGCTGGTCGTCAGTAAGTACATCTCCGGTTTGGTGACTTCGATCATTCTATTTACGACGACGACGGTCCTGGCAATGCTGCTGCTTTATTTCCCTCACGTTTACTCGCAGAGCGTGCGCTACTTCACGGAGGGCCGTGGGCTCGCGCAGCTTTTGACTTACGCGGGCGTTACGATGCTCGCGTGCGTCGGTTACGGTGCTTTCTTCCTCGTCGTTGGTCTGTTTATTCGGAATCCTATCATTCCTGCGCTTTTGCTTTACGGTTGGGAGTGGCTCAACTTTCTCCTGCCGCCGCTGCTGAAAAAAATCAGCGTGATTCACTATCTCAACTCGCTAGTGCCGGTACCGCTTTCTGAAGGTCCCTTCGCGGTCGTGGCGGATCCCACACCCGCGTACATCGCCATTCCGAGCATGCTCGTAGTAACGATCATCGTCCTGATCCTCGCCGCCTATCGCATCCGCCACATGGAGATCCGATACGGCAGCGACTAATCCGCGTTTTCAAGCCGCGTTCATCAGGGTCCTACTAAACTTTTAGTTGACACGCGCTTCCTGGTGCGGTATCGTCTCCGCCTAAAGTCTTAGGAGGAAAGATGCCGCGTCAGAAGAGTGAGCAGATGACACCGCTCGAGCTGGAGATCATGCAGGTGCTCTGGGAAACAGGTCCGGCCACCGTCCAGCAGGTGCAAAAGGAATTGAAGCGCGAGCTCGCTTACACCACCGTGCAGACGATGCTCACCGTGCTGCATCGCAAGCAGAAAGTTAAGCGAACACTCAAAGACAAGGCTTACATCTACAAACCCGCAGTCAGCCGCACGAAGTTTACCGGCCATGCGGTGCGCGAGTTCATCGATCGCCTTTTTGGCGGCTCAGCCGAAGGGCTCGTGATGAATTTATTGCAGGAGAAACACCTGACGCCGGAGAAGCTGGTGGAGCTACATGCGTTGATCGAGAAGGAAGAACGCGATGCTAAGAACTAGCGAGTTCATCCTCAACTTTGTTTTGAATTCGTGCTGGCAGATCGCCGCGATCGTCGTTGTCGCAGCGTTAGCCTCGTGGCTATTGAGGAATGGGCCAGCGCGTTACCGGCATGTTCTCTGGATCGTTGCGCTCGTGATAGCTCTGATCGTTCCACTCCTAACTGCGACTCACATTGTTCCAACCTGGAACTCAACAGAACCGAGCGCGGTAGCGCCGGGTCAGGTGAACAATAGCGGCCCGCAAGAGGATTTGAATGTCGACCACATCGGCACGCGGCGCACGACGAAAGTCACAACTACCCCACGCATCGTTATCTTTCTCGCGCTCGCATACGCACTTTTCATCCTCGTACGCGCGATCAGACTTATTCGTTTCTGGCAGCGAAAAGAACGCCTGCGCAAGACCGCGACTCGCACGGGCCTCGCCCCTGAACTCATAGGAGCAGCCAAGCGATGTCGCGAACTACTCGAAGTCCACTTCGTAACCGTGACGCGTTCGACCGCAGCCCGCGTGCCATACACAATTGGCGCTCGCCATCCATTGATCGTGTTGCCTGACGCTTACTGCTCAACCGTTGACGAAGCAAAGCTACTTTCCGTCATCGGTCATGAGATGGCACACGTCGCTCGTCGAGACTTTCTCACAAACCTTTTCTGCGAGCTTCTATCGTTGCCGATCTCTTTTCATCCGCTCACCTATTTAATGAAGCGCCGAATCGATCGCACTCGCGAGCTTGCCTGCGATGAACTCGTTACACGAAGTGTTCTCGCCCCAAAGGTCTACGCACGGTCACTGCTGTGGGCGGCAGACGTCACGCGGCAATACTCATCACAGGCATTCATGTTGAGCATATTCGACGGCCGGATCTTGGAAGAAAGGATCGTGAGTCTCATGAAAAGCAACACGCGTATTGGCGCACGATTCGCGCGAACGTTGATGTTCGCAGCGATGGCGGTTCTTTGTTTGTCGGCGCTTTCTATGTCGATGTTTGCAGTTGAGCTACAAACTCAGGTGCGTGCCGCAGTGACGCAATCGATCCTAACCTCGACCACCGCTGCCGTTCAGGATCGCATTGGACCAACCGTCGTCGCCACAGACAATCAGACGAATAGAACGCCCCAGGACGATCGTGCGACCTCGGCCTGTAACGCCGCGAAACGTGGTGATACTGAAGCGATTCCGTTGCTCATCGCAATGCTCGGCGATGACAGCAAAATCCAGCTCGTCAGGTGTTGGGACACTAGCCGCTGGAGCCCGGCTCTACAAACGTTCAAACATCCAAGCCCTGGCGAACAGGCCGCACTCGCGCTCGCATCTTTTGGCCGCCCGGCATTCGCGCCTTTGACCAATCAACTCGACAGCTCAAACGCAACGGTGCGTCGCAATGCAGCATGGGCCATCGGCGAGTTGACGGACATGTTGCCCGGCCAACGAGCGAACGCCGTTCCCCAACTGATCACATTGCTCGGGGATTCTGACGAATGGGTACGCATGGCTGCCGCACGCGCACTCGGGGAGCTTCACGATGACCGGTCGCTCTCAAAACTCGTCGCAACACTTTCAGACGACAACTGGCGCGTTCGTGAGCTCGCGGTGTGGGCTTTGAGTGAGATGAAAGACGCGCGCGCAGTCACTGCGCTCTGCAACGCCCTGCTCTCAGATGTTCGCGCCGAAGTCCGGCGTGGCGCAGCGGAAGCACTCGGCGAGATCAGCAGTGCCGAAGCTCTCCCCACTCTGAAACAGGCCTTGAATGACAAAGAGCCCAGCGTCAGCGCCAAGGCCGCCTGGGCCATCTCCGAAATCGAAGGCTAATCCGCGTTCTTCTGCGTTAATTCGCGGCTAAAACCAAATTCCAGAAGGAGGCATCGCCGATGTCCAGCTACAAGTGTGTCCTGTTAATACTTTTCTTAACGACCGCGATCTACGCTCAACAAAAAGCCGGCACGCTCAAGATCAAACCGTACACGTTCGAGAACGACAAGAAAGAAAAAGTCGACGCCGAATTCGGCACGCTTCTCGTTCCCGAAAACCGCTCGAACACGGAAAGCAATCTGATCGAGCTCGCCTTTGTACGCTTCAAGAGTACGGCAAAAAATCCGGGACCGCCGATCGTGTACCTCGCCGGTGGTCCAGGCGGCTCGGGCATCTTCACCGCCAAAGGTTCTCGATTTCCATTGTTCATGGCGTTGCGCGAAAACGCGGACGTAATTGCTTTCGACCAGCGCGGCACTGGCTATTCGAAACCGAACCTCGGTTGCTTCGACCAACTCGCGCTTCCATTAGACGTGGCTCCCACACGCGAAGCTGCGATAAAGGAACTGCGCGAGGATTCCCGCAGTTGCGCTCAATACTGGCGTGACATTCAACGCGTTGACCTCACCGGTTACAACACAAACGAGAGCGCTGACGATCTCGAGGATTTGCGAAAAGCTCTCGGAGCGAACCAGATCAGCCTCTGGTCCATCAGTTACGGAACTCACCTTGCATTCGCGACGATGCGACGGCATCCGCAGAGCATTCATCGCGCGATCCTCGCCGGCACCGAAGGCCCGGACCACACCTACAAGCTACCGAGCAACATTCAGAAACATCTCGAAGATCTCGCGGCTGTGATCAAAGCCGATCCGGTAGTTGGAAAAGAGATTCCAGATTTCCTCGGATTGATGAAGTCAGTCTTCGATCGTCTCGACGCGAAACCAGAAACGGTTGAGATCACCGATCAGCGCACAAAGCTTAAAGTGAAAGTGATCGTGAACAAGTTTGTGATGCAGTACATCGTTGCGAACAACATCGGCACGACGGTGACCGCACGATTTCCGGCGCTTTTCTATCGCGCGTCGAAAGGCGACTTCACGAATCCGGCGCAGGTTTGGCTCAATCAATCGCGAAGCGACATCGGGTCGGCGATGTCTTACATGATGGACTGCGCTTCTGGTCAGACTGCGGCCCGACGCGAGCAGATAGCGAGTGAAGCGAAGGGGACGCTGCTCGAAGATATTTTCAACTTCCCGTTTCCGGATGTTTGTACGGAATGGAACGCGCCGGATCTCGGCGATGAGTTTCGTGCGCCGCTGAAATCCGATGTGCCCGTGTTGTTCATCTCTGGGACGCTCGACGCGCGCACACCGATCAGCAACGCGGAGGAGTATCGAAAGGGATTCTCAAACAGCACGCACATGATCATCGAAGGTGCGGTGCACTCCGATCCGTTGTTTCTATCGTCGCCGAAGATCAAAGAGGGGATGATGGAGTTTTTGAGAGGACAGCCGGTGACCACCACGAAAATAACAGGCGTGCCCCTGAAGTTTATTCTTTAACCGCGGATTCTGCTGACGAACGGATTATCGCGGAGCCAGAAACGCCACGGTTTGTCAATCCACTCCTGCGCGTAGTCGATGCCGATGCGTGGGCCATGAGCGATGCGGCGTGGCGAGACAGTTTCGAAGTCTTCGAGCCACACTTCATCGCCCAGGAGATCCGCGGCGTTGAGTTGTCGATCGATGCCCATCGCGATGCATAGCTTGCCTGGACCATTCGTGAGGTTGTGATCGGGATGCGAGTGGCGGCGCGTACGCATAATCTCAATTCCCTCGACGGGTTCGAGCGCACGCACCAAAATCGCATGCGGAACATCTTCAACACCGCTGACCACGTTGAATTGATAGTACATGCCGTAAACGAAGTAGACGTACGCACAGCCGCCACTCTGGTACATCGTTTCCGTTCGTTTCGTGCGCCGTCCACCAAAAGCATGTGACGCCCTGTCTTCAGGTCCACGATAAGCTTCAACCTCCACGATCTTCCCCGACACACGTTCGCCCATTGGACCGGGCACAACCAGCAACTTGCCTAACAGATCACGAGAAACCGTGAGCACGTCTGGTCGAAGGTAGAACTCGCGCGGGAGTTTCATTGAGGCTGTTGGCGCACTTTCCAGATCATCACGAAAAATATTACCCACCCGATCAGCACGATTCCGCGGCGCACCCATTTCGTTCCCACGCGCATCGCCATGTTCGCACCGAAATAACCACCGACGAGCGCGCCACACGCCATCAACAGCGCGTCTTCCCAAACGACATATCCGGCTATCGCGAAGATCAGCACGGCCACAGCGTTGATGCAGATGCCGAGAAAGTTTTTGATGCCGTTGGCGCGATGCAACTCGTTGAGGCCGAGAACCCCCATCGCGGCGAGCATGAGTATGCCGTTGCCGGCACCGAAATAACCGCCATACATCGCGGAGAAGAATTGAAAGGCGATCGCGCCAGTCCACCAAAGGCCCATCGGCTTCTCGTCGATGCTTCCGAGTCGCAGGCGTCGATTAACAATGCCGTTCGACATGAAGAGCAGTGTGGCGAACAGGATCAGGAACGGGACGAGGTCTGCGAAGACTTTTGAAGGCGTTCGAACGAGCAGCAGTCCGCCGAGTGCGCCACCGACGAGACTCGTTATGCCGAGTCGAAACAGGATCGTGGAGCTGTGTTCGAGCTCTTTGCGATAACCGAACAGGCCACCGAAGAGGCCGGGCCAGAGCGCAACCGTGCTGGTCCCATTGGCGACTTTCGGATCGAGTCCGAGCCAGATCAGAACGGGAAAGGTCAGCAGCGTTCCTCCGCCCGCAATGGAATTGATCGCGCCCGCTGCGAACGCGGCGCATAACATGGCAAGCACGGGGAAGAGACGCATCGTTTGAGTTAACGCATGTTAATATAAAAACTCGCCGGGCCACAAAAGGCACAAAAGAAAGACCGCAAAAGGCACAAAAAGATGAGAAGAGTGTTTATCGCAGCGTTGCTTGTTTGTGTTTTGGCGTGCAGTGTTTCGGCGCAGAATGATGGCGCGATCAATTGGCCGCGTTACCAGGACATGGCGGTTGATCTGATGCAGCAGTACCTGCGCGTTAACACGTCAAATCCGCCGGGCAACGAGATCGAGGCGGCGCGGTTTTTGAAGAAGATCTTTGACCAGCACGGCATTGAAAACGAGATCTTCGAGTACAAACCCGGCCGCGCAAACATCATCGCGCGTCTCAAAGGCAATGGCTCGAAGCGTCCGATAATCCTGCTGAGTCACACTGATGTCGTCACCGCCGAACCTGCTTCGTGGGAAGTCGATCCGTTTGCGGGCGTCATCAAGAACAACGTGATCTACGGTCGCGGCGCGCTCGACATGAAAGGCGAGGGGCTCCTCCATCTCATGACTATGATCGTGCTCAAGCGCGAAGGTCCACCGTTGTCACGCGATGTGATATTTCTCGGCACCGCTGATGAAGAGGTTGACGACGAAGGCTCGCTCTGGATGATCGCGAATAAAGCCGACCTCTTCAAAAACGCCGAATACCTGCTCACTGAAGGCGGTGACAATCTGATCGAGGGCGACTCGGTAAAGGTGGTCGGTGTGGACGTCGCGGAAAAGGCGCCGTTCTGGTTACGACTCACTGCGACTGGACTGCCCGGACACGGCTCGCGGCCTGTAAATGATTCTGCGACGAACCGTCTAATCCGCGCGATGAATCGCATTCTAGACTGGGAGACGCCGGTAAAGCTTCTACCCGCGGTCGAACAGTTTTTCAAAGACATTGCACCGTTGCAGGCAGAACCGCTCCGCGCACACTTTCTGAATATTAGTGAGTCGCTGAAAGATCCGGACTTCGTGAAGGCGCTGACGAGTCAACGTGAGTTCAACTTTCTCGTGCGCAACACGATCTCGATCACGATGCTGAGTGGCAGTAAGCAAACTAACGTTATCCCCAACGCTGCGACGTGTAATCTCGATGTGCGACTGCTACCGGGCGAGTCGCCGGAAGAGTTTCTCAAGGCGCTGACGGCCGTGATCGCGGATCCGTCGATCAAGATTGAGAACATCAATCGCTTCAAACCACCGAACAGTTCCCCGATCGACACTGAGTTGTTTGCCATCATCACGCGCAAGGCCAGAGAAAAGCATCCGGGCGCAGTTGTCACAACCAAGATGCTCAGCGGTTATACTGAAAGCCAGCTCTACCGGCAGCTCGGCATCGTCGCTTACGGATGGGCGCCGATTTACACGACGTCTGAAGAAGACGAAGGCGTGCACGGCAACAACGAGCGCATCTCGGTGAAGAACGTGCGCGAAGGCACGCGCGAGCTGTACGAAATCGTCAGAGACATCTCCCGTTAGCCAAGCCCCCGGATTTAAACTTCTTCTCTGTGCAAGCTCTGTGTTCTCTCTGTCTCTGTGGTGGAGACCGAGATAACCACCGAGACACAGAGAACACCGAGGTTGCACAGAGAAAACAATTTCAATATGCCCAAAGATGCACATGAAATGAATGAGAGCGAAGTCCGCTCGCGCATTATCACACTCGGATTTGGCGGTGATGAGCGTCTCTTCATCGCCTTCTATCGCAAATTACAACAGGGACTTCCCGAAGGAACCGGAATCGTTTTGCGCGGCAGTGTCGTCACCAACCAGCGTCACGAAGACGGCCAGCCTTTCGACTCGCTCGGTAAAGGCACGAGCGATCTTGATGTGACGCTCGTCGGCAGCAAGGTGATGGAAGCATGGTCGTCGGACGCTTATTACATTCCGGGTCTACACACGAAACCACTCTGCGACAAAGATCCGGATATCGCGCCGAGTTTGAAGGAGGTGCGTGAATCGGTGCAACAACTGGTCGGGCGCCCGGTGAATTTTCAGGCCACGTCGAGTCTTGTTCTTTATGGTCGCGACGTCTTGTTTGGTGAGCCATATTTCGTCGTGGTTCCGGCGGGTGAGAATGCGTGACGCTGAAGTTGCTGAGTTACAACATCCGCTTCGGTGGTCGCGGCCGGGAAGAGACGCTGGCGGAAACGATCGTTGCGGCAGCGCCTGACCTCGTTGTATTTCAGGAGGCAATCGATCCCGCTGTAATTGAGCGTCTCTCCCACGCGACGAAGTTTCCGTTTTGGGCCGCGAGAAGAAATCACTCGATCGGTTTTTTGAGCCGCACGGAAGTTGATTATCACGAGTGGCACTATCCTGCGGGCGCGCGGCATTCGTTTCTCGAGATTGTTCCTGCCGGTGGTAAGACGCGCGTTTTTGGTTTGCATCTCAGTGCGCGTTTTTCTAAGTGGGATGAGCGTAGGCGAGCACGCGAGATCCGTTCGCTGCTGGAAGGGATTAAGCGACATCAAAACGGGTTTCACGTCTTAGTCGGAGACTTCAACACGATCGCGCCTGGAGAAGTTTTGGAGATGGATCGCTTGCCGGCGTGGATTCGCGGGCTGATCTGGATCAGCGGGCGGAAGCTGCAACGTGAGTCGATCCAACTCGTGCTCGATGCAGGCTATGCCGATGGGTTTCGGATGTTGCATCCGGATGATAAGGGATACACATTTCCGACCTGGGATCCGCATGTAAGGCTGGATTATGTGTTTGTGCCACGCGCGTTTGCGAATCGATTGACGAGGTGTGAAGTGACTACGGAGCCGAAGGAAAAGATTCGCGCGGCCTCAGATCATTGCCCGCTGGTCGCGGAGTTGTTGCTGGAATAGATCTTTGTGATCTGTGGTTGGAGTCCGCTGTAGCCGGGCGGTAGCTCAATTGGATTCGTGCTGTGGATGCAGAACTCGGTTGTTGGACCAAGCGTCATCTGGCGTCCCCAGAGCGCGACGCCTTCTTGCGATGTGAGTGGTTGAAGCGTCGCGTAGAAGTCTGTGTAAGACACGCCCGCCGGTTTACTTAGCCAGATTGCGCATCGCGCTTCTGATAATTGTTCCTGGCCGGCGCGCAGTCGATAAATGCCGCCAATGCCGTCTGCTGCTTCTCGCGCGACTCTATTATGCGGTTCTTCACAGACGCCTGAGACCGCGGCTTCGTTCAATGGATCCATTGCCGCGGAGTCATCGAGGAGATACCACTCTTCGTAAGCTTCGTCGCTGGTGTTGAGCCAGCTTGCGCCGCGGATGCGGAAGACGACGGAGTGATGAAAGCCGTTGGGTTTGTTCGCCGCGAGTGTATTGTGAAAGTCGATTAAGTGGTTGACGTACGTATCTGGATCGATGGTGGATTGCGGCCAGTGCCAGAATACATACGCGAGCATATTTGTTGAGACAGTCGTTAACAGGATTTACAAGATGTAGACAGGATTTACATGTCTATCCTGAAAAATCTTGTAAATCCTGTCTCACCTTACTGCATAGCCTTAATATCTTCGAGCAGTACGCGTTCGTGGCCCTCGGGGTTCACCTTCAAATACGTCTTTCGTAGATTCCCCTCGGGATCGATCACGAAGCTGGTGCGGTTCCAGTACATCGTCCCTTTGTACTCACTCTGCCCTACACCCGCAGCCTGCAACAGCTCATGATTCGGATCTGCAAGCAGATCGATCGTGAAACCAAACTTGTTGCAAAAACTCTTGTGCGAATCGACGTCATCTTCACTCACGCCGACAACCGCGATGTTCGCATCATCAAACTCCTGCTTAGTCGCGGTAAACGATTTTCCCTGGATCGTACAGCCCGGCGTGTCGTCCTTCGGATAGACGTAAACAACGAGCCACTTGCCTTTGAAGTCATCAAGCCCCACGGTCTCGCCGTCCTGGTTCTTGAGATTGAAATCTACGAAGCGTTGACCTTCCTGAAGTCCCATAATTGTTCCCCTGTTTCTATTTGATTAAAGCGTTGTGTCAGACAAATTCGATTTGTACTTCGTGTTCGTCTTGCGATCGTTGAGTTCGATATAGATGTAGCTCGGCGGAACGATGTCAGTCTCGAGCGCGAACCAGATACCGTTCAGGTCCGCTGACTTGCCAAGCGCACAAAACCCGTTCAATCGCTTTCCTGCCTGATCGTAAACGTCGACCCACGTGCGCGCCGCCTTCGTGTTAGCGCCGCAAGGTGGAAGATCAGGCGACTGGGCAAACATCTCGTCGGAATACTGATCCTTGTTCAGCACATCGAAGCGATAACGCGTGATTTGTTTGCCGTTAACTTGAGCATACTCCGGGCCGAGAAAATAGAGTATCGGATTTGGAAGTACGGGAGCAGCGGCTGAGCCGTGCGTTGCGAAAATAAGAATTAAAGTGACGACTGCGAGCGTTGCGTTTTTTCTCGAAAGGATATTCATGGGGGACTCCTTTGTTGAGTTTTTTGCGGTTATTACCAGGCTACAGCGTAGCGACTGCGCCTTGGATCAGCGCCCGCCGCCGCTACGCCAGTTTTCGGATCGTAGGTGATGACCGTGGGCGCGGAGAGCGTGCCCCACTCGCCCTGTACCTTGACCTTGTGTCCCTTTTGCGAAAGCTCCTGGACCGTTTTCAAACCTACACGCGACTCGACGTTGAGTGAGCCCGGTACAAATTCATGATCGTCAAACGAGCTGACGTAGTGTTGGGTATCGAAGCGCGGCGCTTCGACAGCTTCCTGCGGGTTCATGCCAAACTCGATGATGTTCAGTAAAACTTGCAGCAGTGCCTGGTCCTGGTTGTCGCCGCCCGGCGTACTGAGCACCATGAACGGCTCGCCACCTTTGAGCACGAGCGTCGGCGTCAACGTGATCCTCGGTCGCTTGCCCGGCGCGACAACGTTCGGACTGTTTGCGTCAGTAAGTGAAGACTGCAAGCGTTGGCCCATTAGCACACCCGTATCACCGGCAACGACCGCGGGTAGCCACGCGCCGCTCGGTGTCGCGCTAAACATGTTGCCGTCTTTATCGACAACGTTGACGCACGTGGTGTCGTTGGCGCGCTCGATTTCCGGCAGAGCGGAAGCGCGGCCGATAGTCTGCACCGCACTCGCCAGTACAGCCTTCATGTTCATCGGATCACCGGGTTGCTGGGCCAGAGACGCATGGCGCTCGTCGATCAGAGGACGTCGCAACGCCGCATACTCTTTCGATAGCAACTCAGTCGTCGGAATCTTCACAAAATTCGGATCGCCGTAGTAACGATCTCGATCGGCGAGGGCAAGCTTGAGCGCTTCAGCAAGCGTGTGGATATAAGCCGGAGAGTTGTGTCCCATCTTCTTCAAATCGAAACCCTCGAGCATGTTGAGTGTTTCGATCATCGCTGGGCCTTGCGTCCAGAAACCGGCCTTGAAGACCTGGTAACCTCGATACTCGGTCACGACCGGCTGGCCGACTTTCGCGGCAAACTTTGCAAAGTCGTCCGCTGCTATTAGTCCACCATTCGCCTGCATGTAATCGCCGATGCGGCGTGCGATTGGGCCACGATAGAAATAATCTCGCGCTGCCATCAGGCCGGCGTGACGATTGTTTCGCGTGCCTCTCGATGCAAGACGCTCAGCTCGAACGATCTCGCGCAGCGTCCGCGCCAGATCAGCCTGGACGAAGATGTCCCCGACTTTCGGAACTTCACCACCGGGCAGGAAAACGCGTTTCGCAGCTTCCCATTGGGCGAAGATTGGCGCGCGTGTTTTGATGTACTGCACTCTCAACTCATCGATCGGAAAACCGTCGGCAAGTTGAATTGCGGGTTCCATGACCTCCGCGAGGGTTTTCGTGCCGAATTGATCGAGAGCCGTGACACATGCATCGAGAACCGCGGGTACAGTGGCTGAGAGTGGTCCAGTCGACGGGATCAGCCCGGTCTTTCTCGCTCCCGAGTCTGGCATTGCATCAGACGACGCACGGTTGACGAAGAACTCGCGCGTGGCTTTCATCGGCGCCTGGCCCATACCTTCAATCACCACGACTTTCTGGCCCTTGAGCTTAATCAGAATTGGCACCTCGCCGCCAAACGAGAAGTGCGAAAACTCAATCACCGAGGCCGCGAGGATCGTTGCCACGCCGGCGTCGACCGCATTGCCGCCGCGCTGGAATATGCGTAGTCCGGCCTCGACTGACAGCGGTTGGCCACCTGCGACAACGCCACGTTTGCCTCGAACGACGGGCCTGAACGTGTCAGCGTGCGTAGTTGTTAAAGGAAAGCCGGCGAGAATGAAAGACGCAATTAAACAAAAGACGATCAGGCTATGCTTGCGGATGAACATCGGTGGGCCACCTCTCTCGAGATTTATGCGCGGAATTGTGCCACAAAGAGTTAGCCACAAAAAGGTACAAAAGCACAAAAAGCGAAAATCAGGTGGCAAGACCCGTCAGCAAATCAAATTTTTGTTCCTTGTGTGCGACTTTGTGGCTGGAATTGGTAAGATGGCGTGCAGACAAAAAGAGAGGGCGCTGACCTCCCCCAAGACCAGCGCCCTTGCCTTTATCTCAGTTCTCCCATGGAGAATTAACGACGGGCAAGATACTAACTGCCAACGACCGGAGGTAGGTTGCAGCAAGCTTGTAAAGCCCTTGCGAGGTTGTGACAAAAGTTTTTCGGCGTCACCAAAAGCGAACAACTACCGAGTTCGGAGACCAACGAATCGAGGATCGGACCTTGTTAAATTCACCAAAGATTGCACCGTATGGCTCCTGGAAATCCCCGATTACCTCAGATCTGATCGTGGAAGGATCAGTGGGCCTTAGTCAGCCTTTGTTTGAAGGTGACCATATTTACTGGCTCGAAATGCGCCCAAAGGAAGCGGGCCGTAATGTCATTATTAGACGGAGCGCGGACGGACTTTGCAGCGATGTCAACCCGCCGCCCTTTAATGCTCGCACGCGTGTTCACGAGTATGGTGGCGGCGATTATGTCATCAGCCAGGAAATCGCTTACTTTTCGAACTTTTCCGACCAGCGACTTTACCGCCAGGATAGTCTGAGCGCGCCTGAACCACTAACAGCGCCGGGCGAGATGCGTTACGCAGATGCCTGCATGGACCAGGCGCGCGGGCGTCTGATCTGTGTTCGGGAGGACCACACGCGCGCCGGCGCCGAAGCGGTCAATTCGATAGTCAGTATTTTTACGGAGGCGGGTAACGAGTACGGCGTGGTCCTGGTCGAGGGAAATGATTTTTATTCGACGCCGCGCCTTAGTCCGGACGGGACTCAACTAGCCTGGCTCACCTGGAATCATCCGAATATGCCGTGGGACGGTTGCGAGTTGTGGGTCGGCGAGTTTGGCGAAGACGGCAAACTGGCTTCTACGCGGTGGGTTGCGGGTGGAGCAGCGGAATCGATTTTTCAGCCTGAATGGTCGCCTGACGGCGTTTTGTACTTCGCCTCGGACCGCAGTGGCTGGTGGAACCTCGAAAGAATCACGCCCGATGGCGGCATCGAAAATGTCTATCAATTCAAGGCCGAGCTGGGCATGCCGCAGTGGATCTTCAGTATGTCGTCTTACGCCTTCGCTTCGGCAGACACGATCGTCTGTAGTCACATCGATCAGGGCGTTTCCACGCTCTCGACCGTCGATGTGCAGACCGGAAAGATAACGCACATCGATTGTCCTTACACGGATATTCAGTTTGTGAGGGCTGCAAATGGCCAGGCTGTGTTTCGCGGTGGATCGCCGACAGATGTGGCTGCGATCGTAAGATTTGACGTGGCGACGGGCGCGTTTGAGATTCTGCGAAAGTCGAACGATCTCGAGGTTTATCCACGCTACTTTTCGGTGCCGCGTGCAATTGAGTTTCCGACTGAGGGCGGGCTCACCGCGCACGGTTTCTTTTACCCGCCGCAGAATCCCGATTACCGTGCGCCTGAGAATGAAAAGCCGCCGCTGATCGTGAAAAGTCATGGTGGACCGACCGCCGCAGCTTCGACCGCGCTCAGCCTGTCAGTTCAATACTGGACCAGCCGTGGATTTGCCGTGTTGGATGTGAACTATGGCGGCAGCACCGGTTATGGCCGGCAATATCGTGAAAGACTTAACAAGAAATGGGGCATCGTTGATGTTGACGATTGTGTGAATGGTGCTCGTTATCTTGCGGACCGAGGCGAAGTCGATGGAGACCGGCTGATCATCACGGGTGGCAGCGCGGGTGGGTATACCACTTTGTGCGCGTTGACGTTCCGAAATGCGTTCAAAGCGGGGGCGAGTCATTTCGGGATCAGTAATACGGAGTCGATGGCGCGTGACACGCACAAGTATGAGTCGCAGTATCTGACGGGACTGCTGGGTCCGTATCCGGAGCGCAAAGACATCTATTACGATCGCTCACCGATCAACTTTCCCGAACGGTTATCGTGTCCGGTGATTTTTTTTCAGGGACTGGAAGACAAGGTGGTTCCGGCGGACCAGGCGGAGACGATGGTCGAGGCGATCAGAGCGAAGCGGATTCCCGTATCGTACGTCGCCTTTGCGGGCGAGCAGCACGGTTTCAGGCAGGCAAAGAACATCAAGCGTGCGCTCGACGGCGAATTGTATTTTTATTCGAAGGTCTTCAACTTCAATCTCGCCGAGCCCGTCGAACCCGTGGAAATCGAAAACCTCTAAATATGGGTTAGTTGATCGGTGGGTCGGAGGCGGTGGCGGCGGCGCCGTTCCGATCACCACCACGCAACACGAATGTCTGGTCGATGAAGAGCGACATGTTACCGCTCTTCCCGTATTCCAGCGGCACTGCCGATAACTCAAACTTGTCGCCACTCACCGTCAAATCGAATTTGTAGCCCGTCTTCTCGATCATCTCTTTTGGAAACATGTTGGCCGCGCTTAACTGCTCCAGCGTCGCGCAGGTTCCGTTTGCCTTTTTGTATGCGATCTCGGCTTGTGCAAGCGTATACATTACTCCGATAGCCGTTCGCTCGTTCTGAACCCTTGGCGGCGGATTGGATTCGCCGGAAATGCCGGCCACAGCCATCAACACCAGATTTTTCGGAATGTGAATCTCGTGTAATGGTCCAAGACCTTCATTCGTAAGCGAGTACGTGATTGGTTGGGCCACTGTGCTGGCGCGCACGAGGAACGCGCGCGTCTGATCGCTGACAACCGTGGACGGCTGCTGGGCCCACACCTTGTAACCCTCCATCAGTGCCGGAGAAATGTAGAGCTGGCCTTGCTGTGGCTTCGGCTGCCAGCGAGTCGAGTTCCTGAACTGAACGTCGGCGGAAAGTGTTTCGTGTTTCAGATAGGAGTCGACGACGTTTCGCGTAGTCGCGGGCTCGCCGGAAACTATAAGGAAGTTACCAACGAAAGCGTAAGAGAACATATTTGCGTACGAGACGATCTCAGTATCTTCTCGCCGCTCAGTTTGCGCTAACGCGCTCGCGCCTTTGAAACCGAGTCCTTCGATTATCTTCGGCATGAGCGTGCGCAGTGCTTCTTTGTCTTTGACGGCGATCGCCAGCACTGGTCCATTCTTCGTTTGCTCTTCTTTTACTTCTGCCGTCGGAGGCGCCACGCCTGGAAGTCCGATGAAGCTCATGTTCTTCATCGGAAGGCGGATGGCGACTTCCGGACCAAGCAGCGGCAGCAGATCGTCTTTGATGTTTAGCTTCAGACGCTTCTCTATCTCCGCAAAAGGAGATTCGGGTTCCACTTGTTTGACGTCAATGTTATTGGCCTTGCTGGTGATAAATTGCTCCTTCGGTGGCGGCTTCGCCATCGTTGTATAGATCTGCGGCAGATCGAGTGACATCGACACCATGAGCTCAGTATCAGCCGGGAGGATGTTTTGCGCTTCCGACGAGATGGGCGGACCCGTAATCAGCATCGGCATGAACGGTATGGCGTCAGCCCTTCCACCGTTTTGGTTGACGAGTAACGCGCGCAGATCGAATGAGTCGCCTTCAAATGAGAGCGCGAACGCCACTCCGTCGGGCCACTTCATCTGGCCGCCGGCAAAAAACAGAGAGCCAAGTCCTGATAGAGCCATCGAGACCGGATCGGGTGCGGTTGGCTCATCTTTCGCTTCACCCGGCGTTGTCGCCGGGTTTAAGACCTGTTCGGTTAAGGTGAAGTTGTCTGCTGCCGGCTCTTCCTCCTTTTGCTCCTCATCACCTTTCTTCAACTCGGCCGCCTGCTTTTCAAACTCGATTCGTTCTTGCTCCCACCTCTTCCGGTTCTCCTCATCCTGTTTTTCGATCACCTTCGTGTCGAAATAGACGAAAACGAGTTCTGAATTGAAGCGGTTGTGGGCAGCGCGGAAGTTAATGTCTTCAGCCAGAATCTTGCTTCCGGCCGGCTTGAGCTGCTTGATGGTCCATGGTGTGGGACTGAGGACTACGAGCGAACCGAATTGTTTGAGATGGAACCTGGGAGGAGCGGGCGGTTCTTTTTTCTGCGGCAGGAAGTCCAGCGATTTATCCGGAGTAGGCAAAGGAAGAGGCTGCGGTGATAACACACTCGGCAGAAATGCATTCAAACTCACGCTAAACTTCGTCGCTTCTTCAGCGGAGGCAAACTCGATCGCGATCAGTGCGTCGGGAAGATTCTTGGCGTTGTCGCTGGGCCATGTCGCGATTAAGAGACGCGAAGTCATTACCTCTTCAGAGTGCGCGTTTAGCCATCTCACGATCGCCCTGAACTCTTTCGGTGGACCAGCGAGCTTCATAACCGGCTCGAGTAGATCGGTGATAGCACTGGAGCGAATGAGCTGTCCGGCGCCTCGCACCTCGCCGTAGACGATGTACGACTCTGCGGGCACGAGCGTGTCGAAAGTCGGCGCGGGAGCTTGCGCCGCTGCGGGTTTTGGTTGCGGCTTCGGAGTTGTTTGTCGTCTTTGCTGTGCTGTGGCCGTGAGAGTGATAAGGAACAGCAAAATGAAAACTGCCGGGTATTTATATTTCATGGGAGTCAGACCTTTGGTTTTCTTTTAGCCTCGAACAGGCACAAGAGACACAAAATGATTTTTGTGGCTCATCAGGCTTAAACACTATAGCCGCGATCGGTCACTCTTTTCCAATTCTTCGAAGATTGGGCGCGCGAATTTTGCAGCGTCGGAGCCGTGTGCATTTTTCAGGTAAACAACGACAACGAGTTGTGCATTCTCGGGGTCAGGCGGCGCATCGGGTTCGAAAGCTATACCTACGAACCAGCCTTGCGTGCGAAAGCCGCCGAGCTGAGTTGACGTTCCGGTCTTGCCAATGATGTAGACGGGAAGGGAATCGAGATCTGCTTTTTCAGCAGTGCCAAATGAAACTGCGCCGCGCATGCCATCGAGCAACATCGATCGCTCCTGATCGTCAATGCGAACTTGTGCGCGAACTTTGCGGATGCCGTCGTAGTTTGGTTTCAGCAGTGCGCCACCGTTGAAGAGTGCGGCGTACGCTGTTGCCATCTGCACGGCAGTGACCTGAAGAAATGGACCTTCGCCGAGAGGACTTTGTGGTTGCCATCTGCCGCGCGCGATTATACCGGCCGATTCACTTGGGCCGTCGATCCCGGTCGGTTGGCCGAAGCCGAACTCGCTGAGCAGTTGCGCGAATGTTTCGGCATCGAGTCGCTCGCCTGTTGTGGCGAAGAAGTAGTTACAGGAGTAAGCCATGGCTTCAGCGAGATTGAATGGCGGCAGCTTCGGCGGATGGACACAGGCGCCGATCACGTCATCGCGTTTGTATTTTCCGCGGCAACGGATGCGCGTGTCTTCAGTGATCACGCCGGCGCGCAGGGCGGCCAGTGCGGTGAAGGTCTTAATCGTGGAGCCGGGTGGAAACGCGCTCTCGAAAGCGAGTACAGGATTGACTACAGCACGGAGGCGGCCGGTCTGAGGATCGAGAACGACGATCGCGCCTTTGCGTCCGGCCAGTGTGGATTCGGCGACAGCGCGCAGTAGACCATCGTGGTCCAAGTCGGGGTTGGTGTTCAGTTCGGGTTCGGCTCGTGTTACTCGTTCGGGTGCGTGTGCCGGTGGGCCGGTTGGGCGTGCGAAGGAGAAGTAGGAAAGGATGAGGAAGGCTGGTATCAAAAGTAGGAGGACCAGCCCGGGTGTTGGGTTTTTAGCGAGTCCAAACATGGACCGCATTATTGATTTTCGTGGGTTATCGAAATACGAGTTTGGTATCAGTGTGAGGTCAGGTTAGCCCCGCGTGTCGGGTTCGTTTTGCACGGTGCTGTCAGGTGTGGGAATCCACACCGATTTCAACTCTGCGTAATCTTTGCGTCCTCTGCGGCTCTGCGGTTTCCTTGCTTTTTCGTTTTCTTTACCGCAGAGTCGCAAAGGACGCAGAGGTTACGCAGAGGAAGTCGCAAAAACATAAAAATGTCAGCAAGCGTGGCCCAATAATCTCGGAAAAAGACTGTTGCAAATTCCCGCGCTCGCGGGTAGATTGATTTGGTTGCTTACAGGGTAGTGGGTGCTCTCCCGACACGGGGGAATCCCTGCCTTCACTCAATGCGGGGAGGATGAAACTGTGCCGACCGGAACTTGCCCGGAATGTGATGCTGATGTCCATGTTGATCTGGACACGGACAAGGGCGAAATAGTGTCTTGTGAAGAGTGTGGAACAGAATTGGAGGTCGTGGGCCTCGATCCTGTCGAATTGGATATCGTAGAAGAAGAGGGTTTGGACGAAGACGAGGACGAAGACGAATACTGAAGAAAGTCTTCGTTACCTGCGGGGCTTTTGCACAAAGGACCTGCTTATTTCTTCTCTGTGAAACCTCTGTGTACTCTGAGCCTTTGTGGTTAATAATTTTCAGCAATAACTCACCACAGAGACACAAAGAACACAGGGGTTTCACAGAGAAGAGCGATCCCGGGAGTTTTGTGCAAAGCCTACCTGCTAGCTGCTCGATACTCAGAACGGCTCTGTCTCAAAGTTAAGCCCCGCGGTCCCTCGACTCTGATCGTGTGTACTTGCCCATCTCGTCTCTTTTTCTCGGGCGGATAAAAGGCCAGCACGTAAGCAGAACTGACTTCCTCCGCGAGCGCACGAAACAACGGGGCATAGTCTTTTTCGTTCGCGTAAACATTTCGACCACCCGTCGACTCTGCTAACCCGCTCACGTCGAGCGGCGTCGGCAGTGGTTCCTGTGTTGACGACGCCATCATGCGCGAGTACGACGGCAAGGTCACGACAAAAACGCTCACATCGGCAGCATTGGCACGTTCGATTACTGTTTGCGATGAGACGGTGTCGCCAACTGGAAAACCGTCTGTCACCACGAGCACCGCACGCTTCATCAAACGCTTCTCGCGCGTGCGCGGCGCGTTCCGCACGAGCATCCGGATCGCATCGTCAACCGCATCGTAAGTGTGCGTCGACAAGCCGCTGGTCGCATCCCGTCCGAGTCGTTCGAGCGCTTCGTCGAGCTTAGTGGGATCTGAAGTTAACTTCTGAAGTGTCTTAACACGCATGCCGAAAGTCATCACTGCGTAAACGACCGGATGACTCGCGAGTTGATTAGAAAACGACTGGAGCGCGACGCGAAGGCGGATGAATTCGTCAGTCGTCATGCTGCCCGAAACGTCCAGCGCGAAAACGATTGCGAGCGGTCGCGACTCGCCCTGCCGTTTCTCGATCTGGAAGAATGAGATCGGTTGCTCCACACCGTCCGAGTAGACCTTGAAATCTTCCTGACGCAGATTGCGGATCGGACGGCCCTGGACGTCCATAGCCGTAACGTCGACTGACACGAGATCGGTATCGAAGCGCACGACGTCTTCTGGTTCCTGCTCTTTCGGAAAGACTTTCCGTGGTCGCTGGGTTTGATTTGCGGGTTCCTGGTTTTGAGGCACACCGGGCGCTGCTAGTGCGAACAGCAGCAGGAGAGGAAGGGATAATTGCGCTATAAAAGCCGCCGGTTTTTTCATTAATGCTCTTTCTTTGGGGCGCCGCTCAGGGATTATACGGGCGCCACCTGTGGAAGCAAACGGTGATATCATCCCGAGCGTCTTAAGTCCGTAGATCTGGAGCTATACGTGGAGGACAGCTCATGGGGTTCAAGAAAAGTCTGTTTGTGGTGACAATGATTCTGGTGGGCGCGTCCGCTTCGATGGCTCAGGATAAGTCGCTGGGCACGATCAAGGGCAAGGTTCGTGTCGAAACGGGTACACCGGCGGGCGTGAGCGTCGTCGTGCGGCGCGGAGAGACTGAAGTCACACGCTCGACCACCAGCAAGGACGGAGATTTTGTTGTCTCAAAGCTGACGCCCGGGATTTACGGGTTGACCTTTCGCAAGCCGGGTTTGAGCGTCGGTACGATTGAGGATGTGGAAGTCAAAGCCGGCAAGACGCGCTCGCTTGGCGATCGGTTGGTGCTGACTATCGACGAGGGCTCGATCGCGTTCCTCAGTGGCAGCGTGTTCACTGCGGATGGTCGAAGCGTGCCGAATGCGAAGGTGGAGTTGTCGCGGATACTTGAAGACGGGACGACCAGAAAGATCGATGGACGAATCACGACGGAGACTGGTTCGTTCAAGTTCCGGTTATCACCTGACGCTGCGAAGTATCGCGTGAGTGTTAAGCCTGATGGTGCTGAGCCAGTGACAAAGGATGTGGACATCGATGGCGCTGCCGTTTACCGCGTCGCTTTGAACCTGCCCCCAAAGTCTCAATGAGTACGGAAGAACGTGAAGAATTCCTGACTGCTAAGCAACTCGCTGCGTTCTTGCAGGTCAGTGAATCGACCGTGCGGCGTCTGGCTGCAAAGCGTCGCATTCCGTCAGTCAGGCTCACACCGCGGATTATCCGCTTTCATCTCGACGCCGTTCGCGAAGCGCTCGACGTACCTCGCTATCGCATTCGTCACGGTGAATACACGGAGCCCGTTGACGATGCGCAGATGTCTTTCGATCCGTTCTTCCTAACTTCCTAACGTTTATTCCCACGCTGCTGCTGATTGAACTCAACCCATTTGTCGTTCTGCTTTATATAGACTCGCGGCTGCTGAATTCTAAATCCCTTGCTGAACCCCGGATTCGCTGCGAGAAACTTTTTCACCGTTGATTGATCCCCAGTGGCCACGCGCCATTTACCGTCCTCGCGCAGTAGATACTGCTGGACCACGATCTTTCCTTCAGCCTGGATTGGAGTCACGACGCGTCCGTACAGCACAGTATCGACAACCGCCAGATTGCCCATCACTCTCGTCGCGCCGATATCCATTCGATCGAGTTGATAAAAGTCCTGCGCGCGCTGAAGTGCACTTACAAAACGTTCGCGCGACATCCGGCTACGCGCAGAGCCAGGCAGCAGCTCGTAGAGACTCTCGTAGTTGTGAGCTTTGAGCTGTTCGAAAACATTCTGGACCGTGGCGCGCACGTCCGACTGATCCGATGCCTTCACGATCGCGCCCGAAGAAAGAATAGCTAGAATCGCAAAACTAAGAACGTACTTCTTCATCCTCATCCTCTTGGTTGTCTTCATCGTCGCTGGGGAGCGTCGCACGTAGTTGCTGCCGGTAGTTGAGAAACCAGCACACCGCTCCAGCCGCTGCTGCCACAAACGCCTTCTCGTAATCTCCGCGAAACACAAACACCGCCGCGATCACGCCACCGACGCCGGCCAAAATCATCCACAACATCTTCACTTCACATTCACCGGCACGGTCATGTCCATTGCGCCGGGCGCGTAACAAACCTTGTCGTCACATGCCTGGACGCGCAATTTCGCAGAAAGGTTGTGTTTGCCCTGGCTCGCACGCTTGTCAGCCTTGAGTTGTACCTTGATCTCCGTCTCTCCTTCATAAACTTTCAGCGGCGTTTCCGAGAAGGCGAAAGTTCGGAGAAGTGGATCGGGATAGGTGATGAACTCGACCGAGATCCCGTCCGCGGGCTTCAGCTCGATCTCGGTCGCTTTCAGGAACGACTGGCTCGGCGGATTAGCGTTTACGTGATAGCCGTTCTGGATCTGTAGTCGCACTGGCACGACGCCTGACTCACCCTGCGCGATCGTGGTTTCCTGTGGCAGTGCTTTTACGACGTCGACTGAGTTGATTCGCGGCGGCTCGGCTTCGGTTTTTTGTGGCGGGGTTTGCTGTGTGTGTGTACACGCAGTCAGCAGACATAATCCCACCAGCAAGATTTGTTTTCTCATAAGTTGTAGACAGGATTTACATGATTCTTCAGGATTAACATGTAAATCCTGTCTAATCTTGGTAATCCTGTCAAAAGCTGTCACTCGGCCGTGGGTGTCGCCAATGCCTGCGCCAGCCGGATCCGCTTCGCGCGTCTCCACAGATACCGGATCATCAGCGCCGAAGGTAGTAGCACGAACAACGCGACCGGCGCCATCATGATCAGAAAACGAGCAAAGAACAACACGAGGTCCGACGCCAGAGTGATGCTATCAGAAACAGCCTCGCGCAAGCTCTGTCGAAAGCCAGTCTCCGTGACTGCTATCACCGGTTTTGGCGTCTGAATGTTCACATTGATCGTCGACAGGCTCGAGCGGTTTTCCAGAAAGCGCTTGCGTCCTTCCAGCTTCTCGATGTCTGTGCGAACTTCGGCGATCTGTCGCTGCACTTCGAGCGCGTCGGCAATCTTATTCGCCTGGCGCATGATTTCGAGAAACTGAACTTCGAGTGCTTTTTGAGTTTTGATTCGGGCTTCGAGATCGATGAAGTCTTCGGTGACGTCCTGGCTGGTGACGTTTTCTGAAGGAGTGTTGCCGGCGAGTTTCTTGATCTCGTCAAACGCGCGGCCGAATTGATTTGACGGCACTCGGACCACGAGTTTGATATCGAGCGTGCGTTGAGCGGGATCGTTACTCTCGCGTTGTTTGGCTTCCGAAGTGACGATAAACCCGCCATGTGTCTCGGCTATATATGTAATTTGGTGTTGTGCGTCGGTTGTTGAAGGAACTTCGATCGTGATTTCGGCATTACGGATGATCTTGCGATCTGCCGCTTCGGCACTTTCACCTGTCTTATCGAGTTGCGTGAGTGCGACTTTTTTCGTTTCGTCCGTGACGCCAAAGGTTTGTGTAGGCGGAGTCTGCGCCACCGGCACGTCCTTTCTCTGGGCCACCGTTTCAGTTGATCCCATACGTTGGGAGCACGAGAGGGAAAAACTCAACAGAGCGAGTACCAGAATGATCGGAGATTTCATGATTGGCCTCCATGCAATATCGGGATTACAACGTTTGAACGTCAGATACTCCCCACACTTGCACGCCCTTTGGCTCGGGCCAACGTGAGTTTCCACAGTATTGATTGGTGGGATCCCGTGAGATTGATCTTGTTCATCCTGTGAAGCGTGTCATCCTGTCAAAAGTTGAAGCAAGTATTAGACAGGATTACAGGATTACAGGATGAAAAGAATGTGTTTTGTCCCTTTTTGTGGCTACTCTTCTTCGTCGCCGTCCTTGCCGTCGGGTTTTTTGATGCTGAATTTTTCGAGACGGTATTGGAGGGTGCGGAAGGTGAGGCCGAGGAGTTTGGCGGCCTTCGTGATGTTGTAGTCCGTCTGCTCCATCGCCTGCGTGATCAGGTTGCGCTCGACGTCTTCGAAGTTGATCCCCTCCGCCGGTAACTTGAACGCGCCTTCTGATGCTGGTCCAACTTCCTGACGCACTTCCGTCGGCAGATCTTCAGGCGTGATCAGGTCGCCTTCACTCAGCAGTATCGCTCGCTCGATCGCCGACTCCAACTGCCGAACATTCCCGGGCCAACTGTACTCGTTCATCAACTTCTTCGTCTCGGGATCCAGACCTGTTATGAGCCGCGAGGTGTTCTTCGTGTGCTTCTTCAAAAAGAAATCGATCAAGACCGGAATGTCCTCACGTCGCTCGCGAAGTGGCGGCACGTCGATCGACAACACGTTGATGCGGTAATAAAGATCGTCACGGAAACGACCGTCAGCCACCATCGCGCGCAGGTCGCGATTCGTTGCCGCGATCACCCGCACATCTACATTCATCTCATGTGTGCCACCGACGCGCCGGATCTTTCGCTCCTGAAGCGCGCGCAAAAGTTTCGCCTGCATGCCGACGTCGAGCTCCCCGATCTCATCGAGAAACAACGTGCCGCGATCGGCGATCTCAAACAAACCTTTCTTCTCGGCATGCGCACCCGTGAACGAACCTTTCTCGTGTCCAAACAACTCTGACTCCAAAAGGTTCTCGTTAATCGCGGCGCAGTTGACAGCCTGAAACATCTCCGTCGCGCGCGGTGACTGATTGTGAACCGCCCTCGCGATCAACTCCTTGCCCGTGCCTGACTCGCCCCGCACCAGCACCGTCGAATTCGATCGCGCCACTTTCAAGATCATCTTCTTCACTGTCTCCATCTTCGGAGACGCGGAAATGATCTCGATGTCAATCGCGTCGAGACGATCGAGGGCACGATTGATCGTTTCGAGCAGCGCGGCTTTGTCGTAAGGTTTTTCCAGGTAATCGAACGCGCCACGCCGCAGCGCTTCTTTCGCTGACTCGATCGAACCGTGCGCCGTCAAAAGGATCACGATGATCGAGGAATCGTAAGCAAGGAGGTGTTGTAACAACTCGATGCCGTCCATGCCGGTCATCTTCAGATCCGTCAACGCAAGATCGAACCTGCGATCTTTGGCAAACTTGAGCGCTGCTTCGCCCGAGGCCGCGGTCGTAACGTCGTAGCCTTCTTCACTCAAAATCATCTCGAGAATCTCTCGCTGAGATTTCTCGTCATCAACTACCAGAATATTCTTTCGTGGCATGTCTGTTCTCACTAGCCGGTAGAATTATCGTAAACGTGGTACCGCTACCTTCCTTTGATGCAACGTTGATCGTGCCGCCGTGATCGTCGATGGCTTTTTTCACGATCGCGAGTCCCAAACCCGTGCCGGTCTCCTTCGTCGAAAAGTACGGCTCGAAGATCTTGGAAATGTCGTCCGCGGCAATACCGCCACCGCTGTCTGTGATTTCAACCTTAACAGAGTTCAGCTCAGGGTTCGAAAGCTTGATCGAAATACTGCCGCCCGCGCCGTCGATTGCTTCGACAGCATTGATAACAAGATTGGTGAAGACCGAGCGCAGCGACTCGCGATCGGCCATGACTGCCGGTAATGCCCCGTCCTGAACGATCGAGGTCTTGATCCCGCATTCTTCAGCTCTGACTTCAACAAGACGCAACGCACCTTCCGCCTCTTCACGAAGATCGACACTCTGTAACTCGAGTTTCGATGGACGCGAATACTTCAGAAAGTCGCTGATGTGACGATTGATGCGCGCGACTTCAGTCTTCAATTGATCCGTAAGCCGCACGAAAGTCTCGCGCTTCTTCGCATCGGCTGGAGCAAACGACGAGCGCAGGTGATCGAGCGTCAGGTTGATGTAATTGAGCGGATTGCGAATCTCGTGCGCAATCGCGGCCGCGAGCCGTCCGACGACTGCGCCTTTCTCAGCCTGGTGCAGTTGCATCTCGAGCTCGCGCGCGCGTCCGAGTTTCGCAGTCATCTCGTTAAAGGCACTGGCGAGTGTGCCCATCTCGTCGAGCCGCTCGATTGGGACCTGAACGTCGAAGTTACCACCGGCAACTTTTCGCGCTGCGACAGAGAGCTCTTTGACCGGCCTTGTGAACTTCCAGACAAAGAAGCCGGTGACGAGCGTTGTTACGAACAGCACCGCGAGTGTGTAAAGCGCGGAGCGTGATGACTGTCGCTCAAAAACATTTGTGAGCGTGTGTGCTGAGTCGAGCACGACGATGATGAAACGGCGACCTTTGTCAGTCTGAACAGGGAAATAGAACGCGCCTGCTTCTCCGAAGTCGACATTCGTTGACGGCGGAATCCACGACGGGAGCTGCTCGTGCACGTTCGTGTACTGCACCGCGCTTCGGAGCGGCAGCAGTTGAATGTCTTTGAACTGAACGTAGCGCGTGGTCTTGTCTTCGCGTTCGCGCGGATTGAACTCCGGAATGATGCTGTCGAGGACATTCCCATCGTCGTCGACCACCAAAATGTTTTTGACGCGAACGTTCTTGTCGTTCAGGAGCGGCTCGCGCAGTCCGCCGACGATCTGGTCGAGATACTGCTCGCTTTGCAGGCTCTCGAGGCCGAGCGCGATGCCGGTCATGATCGCTTGTTCCTGCTCGATGATCATGCGCGCGTTGGCGCGAACCTGGCGCAGGTTGAAGTAGTACTGGATACCGAGAGTGAGACCGAGCATGAGCGCCAGCAACAAGAGAAGCCGAGCTCGAAAACTTTGTATCGTGGCCGGAACCTTCATGTGAAACCCTTCATGCAAAACCAACGGGGCCTAATCGGCATCTGACCTTGCGTTCTGGTGAAGAAGGCGCGTTAAGCGTTTATCCTTACTTTAAGGTCCGCGAAAAATCAGGAAAGTCGCGAACGGTTTTGGAATAACAGCCGGGCTCAGGCACGCGGCGTTCCAGCGAATTATGTAAAATCGATTACTTTTTGATTGCCCCCAACTTGAAGATGATGTTATATTTGCGGCGGTCTCAAATCAATGTCCCCAGAGACCGCCCGATTAGGGAAAACTCTTCCCGCCCTCAAGTTGCAGCAGAAGGTTTGTTCGAAAACACGAAATGAGGCGTTTTTTGAAAGAGCTCGTCACTGCAAGCAGGATTACGATTTTCAAGTTTTACAACACCTAGATTGAGAGGTACTGGGCCTGATGACTCTGCATTTCGATTCCCCTAAGTCGCGCCGGCTTGTTTTTGTTGCATTCGTCTTAATTTGTCTGGTTTTTTCCGGTACAGCCTTCGGGAAAAAGAAAAGTTCTTCGGGCCGGGGTGCCCGCGCTCAGAAAAGTAAAAAAGCATCTGCGAGAAACCGCTCCACGTCACGACGTGGCGGGCGTCATGCTGCGGTTGCGAGATCTTCACGTCGTAGCCGTGGTGGGCGAATGTCTGCGCGTGAAGTTCGACGAGCGCGAGCAAACACTGCACGCGAACAGGCTTCAGCAGTTCGTGCGATGGAGAAACGACTTCGTCGTCCATTGACCAAACGCGAGCGCGCCATTGCGATGCGTCAGGTAGCCGGGCGCAATCGTCGTGCATTGCTTGAAGCTCGTCGTCGTGCGGAAGCTGCACGTCGCGCCGCGATCGCACGTCAGATGGCAATCGACAGAGCTATGCGCAATGAAGTTCAGGCTTACATCGCCAAAGACGATCTGACTGGTGAAGATCCGGAAGTGCGTCGCATTGCAGTTAACGCGCTTGGCAATCATGCGGGCACAGTCGTGGTGATGGATCCGATGACGGGCCGCGTCTATTCAATGGTCAACCAGGAATGGGCGCTGCGTCGCGGCTTCAAACCGTGCTCGACGATCAAACTCGTGACGGGCGTCGCTGGACTTTCTGAGAATGCGATTCCGGCTGTGGACACCGTCGGCGATGGCTTTCGTCTCGATCTGACTTCGGCGTTGGCCCACTCAGATAACGGATTCTTCCAGCAAGTCGGAACTAAGATCGGCTCGGAGAAGATGGTCACCTATGCTCGTGAGCTTGGTCTCGGTGAGAAGACCGGCATCAATGTGCCCTTCGAATTTCCGGGCAAGTTGCCGGAGGTGAAGCCGGATGTTCTCGAAAGACGCATGTTTTCACATGCTGACGGTTTTGAAGTGACACCGCTGCAACTCGGAACACTCGTTTCTGCAATGGCGAATGGCGGCAAGCTGCTCGTGCCGCAAATCGCGCACAACACCAAAGAAGCGAACAAGATGAGTGTGAAAGTGCGGCGCCAATTACCCATCACTACAGACGTTTGGCAGCGCATGGTTCCCGGTATGGTGGGCGCTGTGAATTACGGCACCGCTCACAAATCGTATGATCCAACGCAAACTGTAGTTGGGAAGACAGGGACATGTATCGGCTCGGCCGGCTGGGTTGGATCGTTCACTTCTTATGCTCCGCTCGCGAATCCACGACTGGCCGTGGTCGTGATCGCGCAGGGAACTGATGGTCGTCGTCACTTCCCAGTCGCAGTGGCCGGAGAAATTTATCGCCAACTGAATCATCGCTTCGGAACAACAATCAACCTGCAGGTTGCATCGACACTCGATGACGAAGAGAAGGAAGTGGCCGATCAGGAAGCAGCAGCGGACGCTGCCGCCAATGGCGACGACACTACAGAAACCACCAATGGAGAAACGACAAAAGCGGCAACCGCAACCACAACTCCCGTAACTACCCCGGTTGCACCTGCTGCCGCTAAACCTGCCACGCCTGAACCACGAAACACGGTGAAGCGCGTGCTTATGCCGCTCGAAAAGAAAACGGTTGAAGCGCCCAGTAAATCAACATCCAACAACAGCAAATCAACCACGACAAATCAAACTCCCGCGACTGTTCCGCCTGGTGCAGAGCAACGACCCAGGCGAATCAACCCTGAACGATAACCCTTTGATCTACCCCTCTTCTGCTTTGCGCCGGAGTTTCCTCTCCGGCGCAATTTTTTGTGATCTTTTTCTTCCACAGGCGTGCAATGCCTTGACACATTTAATGGAGTTGCAGGAATATTGCGCTCGTTCTATTTACCCAAGGTTCTAAAAAGCACCGAGTGTGCGTCCCCTTGTTTGCAAAGATCGGCAACCGGTCTTTGTTTCACTAGCATCGTAAAAGTTCCCCGTGGCGACCGATGAAGGGCTGGGCCCTTGGCGCGCGACTGCTGAAATTGTTTTGGAGGTTTGTAACGACTAATGAAAAAGCTGATTACGTTTTTAAGTATTTTTACTACAGTCGCGATACTCGCTCTGCCCGTCGCAGCGCGTAACCTGATCGCGCAACCGGATAATGCCTTTCAAGACGCTGCCTGCACAGAGGACGCTAAGAATGCTTTGTATGCGTCTTTCCGCGAGAAGAGAACTACCGACCAGGAGAAAGCTTACCAGGATGCTAAGAAGTATTTAGCGTGCCCGGCTACTGGTGAGGTCAGTGAAGCTCAGCAGAAGATCATCGACTACCTGAAGAACTTCGTGGCCAAGTATGAGGACGCCACGAAGAAAGCCAGGTTCCGCGATTTGCTCTACAACCAGATGAAGTATGCGGAGGCGTATGCTCTCGGCAAAGAGATTCTCACGGCTGAGCCTGATAATCTGCAGGTGCTTGTAGATCTCGGCACCAATGCCTACCTGCTGCCGCCACTGAAGAATGCGCCGTTGACAGCGGAAGGTCTCGGTTATGCGCAGAAAGCATTGGCAGCGCTGGACGGAGGAAAGACTCTTGAGGACTGGAAGCCGCTCGGCAGCAAAGATGTAGCCGTGTCTTATTTGAACTACAGCATCGGCACGCTCACTCTGGAAAAAGATCCCGCCGGTGCCCTGAAGAACCTGCTCAAGTCTGCGCAGTTTGAGACGCCTTTGAAGAAGTCGCCTTACACTTATGCGTATATCGCCGGAGCCTATGAAACCGGTATCTACGCCAAGATGTCGGACGAGTACAAGGCTTGCTGTTTAGGCAAGGATGAGACTCCCGATAGCAAACTCATGCTCGCCAACATCAACCAGATCATCGATCGCATGATCGACGCCTATGCGCGTGCAGTCTCGTGGGCCGGTAGTGACGCCAAATTCGCCCAGGCCAAAACCGGTTGGAACGAGAGCCTGACCCAGTGGTACAAGTACCGGAATGGCGACAAGACCGATGGTATGGACCAGTTGGTCGCCAGCATCCAGGCGAAGCCGTTGCCGCCAGAGCCGACACCACTTACGTCGTTGCCGGCTACGACGCCCGCTGTTACGACACCGGCGGGAAATTCGGGAGCGCCGGCAGGCAATGGTAGCGGTGCGGCTCCAGCGACGACCCCTACGCCCGCTGGTGCTAAGCCGGCTGGTACGCCGAAACCCGATAAACCACGCAATCATCGTTAACCACTCTAAGCTCGCGAAGCGAGCGACAGCATAAAGCCTGGGGCGCAAGCCCCAGGATCG
>DATFDT010000311.1:0-6721 GCA_035251975.1 Pyrinomonadaceae bacterium
TCGGAGATGCGCCCGCCCATGATCGCGGGGCCGATGCTCCGATATTCGAGACGAGAAAACGCTTCTTCGTATGGTGACTTCGCGACACCACCGTTTTGTGCAAAAACAGTCGATGCGAGCAGACAAATAACCAGCAGGGGCAGTGGAAAGCGCATATTATTCTCCTTAGGCCAAAGACTAACGCGGATGATACTGATCTGTGGCATATTTACAACTATGACATTCACTCAAACCGAGCGCACGAAGCTCAAGAGACTGCCGAAGCGTGGGCATTTCGATCGTGAGACTGTTTACGGAATTCTTGATGAGGGGTTTATTTGTCACGTCGGTTTTGCGCCGCAAGGGCAGCCGTTTGTGATCCCGACTGGTTACGCGCGTGATGGCGACACGCTTTACATTCATGGCTCAGCGGCGAGCCGGATGTTGCGAACCTTGTCGGGCGGGATTGATGCGTGCGTGACGGTGACGATCATTGACGGGCTCGTGCTGGCGCGATCGGCGTTTCATCATTCGATGAATTATCGATCGGTAGTGATCTTTGGGCGCGCGACGTTGATTGAAGATCGTGAAGAGAAGATGGCGGCGCTACTGGCGTTGTCGGAACATATTGTTCGCGGGCGCTGGGCGGAAGTGCGTGAGCCGACGGAGCAGGAGATGAAGGCGACGACGGTGCTTTCGTTGCCGCTGGTTGAGGTGTCGGCGAAGATACGGACCGGGCCACCGCTGGATGATGAAGAGGATTACGCGATGAATGTTTGGGCGGGGGTTGTTCCGTTGCGATTAGTGGCCGGAGAACCCATTAACGACCCTCGGTTGATTGACGGAGTCGAAGTGCCGGACTACGCGCGTGAGTACAAGCGATAAGAATTCTCACGCAGCGGCGCAACGGCGCAACGAAAAGCCGCCGCGCCGTTGCGCCGCCGCGTGAGTTACTTCTTCAGCGCTTCTATCAACACGCGTCCTGTTGAATTACTCGGCGCCGTGATCCTCAAGAGCGCCGAAAGCGTGGGTGCGATGTCAGCGGGCGTCGCGGGCTCGAGATACCTCCCGGCATTAACACCCTGTCCCATGATGATCGTCGGTACGTTCGTGTCGTATGAATAAGGCGAGCCGTGCGTCGCCGTGATCGTCTCCGCGATGTACTTGTACGGCTCCGCTACCATCACCACATCACCACTGCGCGACGGATAAAACCCATGCAGCGCCCGCCGCTCGATTGGATCCGTCACTGACGTCGCGCCACGCAACAACTGCAACCTCGAAAAGCACCGCGCAATTCCCGGAACACTCAGTGCCGCCCTGACCACCACCTGCGAAAATTCCTCGACATCCACACCATCACGTTTCAACGCGTCGTAGTTGAAGTAGATATTGTTATTGATGAACCACTCCCTCCACCCCGTACCTTCCTGAAACCGAAGCAGATAATCAAGCGTCGGATCGGGTGTCTTACCTTGCGGGTTGTAGCGTGCGCTGATCCCCGCCTGAATCTTTCCCATCACCGTTGCGAACGGGACTCTGCCACCTCCCAAACCCATCGCCGCCGCGTGTTCAGGAATCGGCGACACACCGTGATCGGCCGTCAAAGCGACGAGAGTGTTCGCCAGTCCAACGCGGGCATCAACGAAATCAAGCAACGTCGCAATATTGCGATCGGTGCGCAGACTCACGTCCATCACTTCCTGACTGTATGGACCAAAGCGATGACCGACATAATCATTCGCCGAGAAGCTAAGCGTCAGCACGTCTGTATCATCATCCTGGCCCAACTGCTCGTTGACGATCGCCTCCTGTGCAAACGAAACGAGGATGTCGTTTGTGAATGGAGAGTAATCGAGCGCGGTGTAGAATTTTTGACCGGGCGCGGTCAGGCCGCCGGTGATGGTATGCGGAAAAGTATTTGTGTCAGGCGTCCACGCGTTGCTCACGTTTTCCCATGTCGGATCGTCCGGCCCGGCGCGTTTGAGGTATTCATCTTCGGGCAACAGGCGTTCCCATTTGGCGCCGAAATATTTATCCGCGGGTTTTGCGTTGTTGAAGTTAGTGACCCAGGCGGGCAACTGCTTGAAGTAGTAAGTGGACGAAACCATCGTGCCGGTGAGCCAATTGAACCAGTAAGCAGCGTTTGCATGGCGGCCAGCGGGCAGGATCGCAGAACGATCTTTCACCGAGATGCCAATCACTTTGGCGCGATCGTTGGTTGCTAAACGAAGCTCATCGCCCACGGTGGAAGCCATCAAACGCGATGGACTCGAGGCGGGATCGTTTGGATTACCGCCGAGCAGTTTTACTGACTCGTCTGAGACGCTCGTGATGCGCTTCCCGGTCGCGCGGTCCAGCCACTCGTTGCCGATGATGCCCGACTCAGCGGGATACGCGCCAGTCATCATCGTGCCGTGACCCGGCGCGGTGTACGTCGGCATGTGATCGTAGTTGGACTGTGACCACGATGCCCCATCACGCATCAATCGCCGAAACCCGTCTGACCCAAACAGATCCCCGAATCGCTCGAGATAGTCGTAACGAAACTGGTCCACTGCGATGAACAGGACCAGTCGCGGACGCTTTTGAACGGGTGGTTGTGTCCGTCGCTGAGCAAAGCTGACGGACACAAGTAGACTTAGAATTACGACACAGACAAGCGGAGTTCGTGGGCGCATGCGGCGCATGGTAACACGGATATGTGGATTATCCTGTTACTCGTATCTCAACGCTTCAATCGGATCCAGCGACGCGGCTTTGCGCGCCGGGTAGTACCCGAAGAAGATCCCGACCGCGGCAGAGAAGAGAACGGATCCGATGATGGCCATCATCGACACGAGCGTGGGCCAGCCGAGAAACGCCGGAATCGCGAGGGAGAGCGCGACGCCCAAAATGATCCCAATTGCTCCACCCGTCAGACTGAGCACGATCGATTCAATCAAAAACTGGCTGCGCACCGCAGAGGAACGTGCGCCGATGGCCATGCGAATGCCGATCTCGCGTGTGCGTTCTGTTACCGACACGAGCATGATGTTCATGATGCCGATGCCGCCGACGAGGAGGGATACACCGGCGATACACGCCAGCAGAATCGTCATCGTCTTGCTGGTCTCGTTCGCAGCTTCCGCAACGTCAGTCATGTTTCGCACCGTAAAGTCGTCCGGCTCACTCGCGGTGAGTTTGTGACGTTGGCGCAGCAAGTCAGTGATCTGCGACTGCGCCGTGTACGTCGCGTCCTGCGAAATCGCGGAGACGAAGGCAATCTGAATGCGATCGCGACCGAGAATTTTCTTCTGCACAGTCGTGTACGGCGCAAACGCGACGTCGTCCTGATCGCGGCCCTGTGGATCCTGTCCCTTGCGCAGCATCACCCCAACCACGCGGAACGGCAGATTCATCACGCGAATGTCCTGCCCGATCGGATCCTGGCCGGGATAAAGATTGTCTGCGAGCGTTTGCCCGATAACGATGACGCGAGCTGCGCTGCGAACGTCTGCGTCAGTAAAGAATGAGCCGCTCGCCACGGGCCACTTGCGAATCTCTGGATACTGTTCGCTGACGCCCGTGACTGCTGTGTTCCAGTTCATGTTGCCGGCGACGAGCTGCGAGCGCGCGTTCACGTTTGGCGTGACCATCGAAACGCTCGGCACTTCACGCTTGATCGCGTCGAGATCGTCGACCGTCAAGGTGTTCGTACCGGTATCACCGGTGCCGCTGCGAACACCGCCGACGTTTTGCGCACCAGCGCTGACGAAAAGCAGATTCGTGCCGATACTCTCGATCTGTGCCTGAACCGAGGCCGACGCGCCCTGGCCGATACTCACCATCGCGATCACCGCTGCGACGCCGATGATAATGCCGAGCATGGTCAAAGCCGCGCGCATCTTGTTACGAATAAGAGCGCGAAACGCGACGCGAATGATCATTAGGAGATTCATTATTCTTCGTCCTCGTCCTCATCCTCGATGATGGGGAGGTTCTTCAATTCTTCCGCTGCATTGCGTCGATGCTCGACCGGACGATCTGATTTGATCTTGCCGTCCTTGAAAACGATCACGCGGTCAGCGTATTCCGAGATGTCGGGCTCGTGCGTGACCAGCACCAAAGTTATGCCGCGCTCGCGATTCAAACGCTGGAAGATTTCCATAACTTCAACCGATGTGCGCGAGTCGAGGTTTCCGGTCGGCTCGTCTGCGAGAATCAACGCCGGGTTGTTGACGAGCGAACGTGCAACTGCGACGCGCTGCTGCTGTCCGCCTGATAACTGGTTCGGATGGTTCTGTTCGCGTCCTGATAGACCAACGGCGGCGAGCGCTTCGGTCGCGCGCTGGTGACGCGTTGCAGCGTCGACGCCGAGATAAAGCATCGGCAGCTCAACGTTTTCGAGTGCTGAAGTTCGCGACAGCAGGTTGAAGCCCTGGAAAACGAAGCCGATCTTTTGACAGCGAATATCGGCGCGCTCGTCCTTCGACATCTGCGAAACGTCTTCGCCGTCGAGGATGTACGTGCCTCGCGTCGGGCGATCGAGACAGCCGAGGATGTTCATCGTCGTCGATTTTCCTGAACCCGAAGCGCCCATGATTGCTACGAACTCGCCTTCACGAATCGTCAGTGAAACTCCACGAAGCGCGTGAACTTCAACGTCGCCCATCGTGTAGGTCTTGTGGATGTGATCGAGCTCGATCACCGGACGCGCTTCGGGGACCTGTTGGGTCGCCAACCCAACCGAGGGTTGGAATTCCTGTGACTCAACTGCAAACGTGGTAGACATCGTCTCTCCTAACCTCTATTATCTCTGTGCAACCTCTGTGTCCTCTGTTTCTCTGTGGTGGAAATCTCTTTTAACCACAGAGACACAGAGAACACAGAGGTTGCACAGAGAATTCAATTACCGCCGGCCGCCGCCACCTGTTCGCGGAGCATTGCCGAAGCCTGGCGGTCTTGACTGCGTGTTCGCATTGCTGCTCCCGCCGGAGATCTGCTGGCCCGTAATCACCATATCGCCTTCCTTCAGCTCGCCATCGACAACTTCAGTCGCCGATCCGTCGCTCAGGCCCACGGTGATTCTGCGGCGCTCGGGTTTGCCGTTCTGGCCCATCACCCAGACAACCCGCACCTGTCCCGGTAACACTGGGGCTGACGCTGGTGCGAAGCGGTTCTCACCACCATTGTCGCCAGAAGCATTATCGCCTTGCTGTTGCCGGCGACCTTGCCGCCCCTGACCTTGACCCTGGCCCTGTCCTTGACCCTGGCCCACACCAGCGCCAGTGCGCTGTCTCGTTGCATCCTGGGGCGTGAAGCGAAGCGCCGAGTTCGGAACCTTCAACACGTTGTTCCGCTCATCGATCGTGATCGTCAAATTCGCCGTCATGCCTGGTTTCAATTTCTGATCCGGATTGTCAACGTCGATCACGACGTTGTAAGTGACAACGTTCTGCACGTTCACCGGATTCAGACGCATCTGTTCGATCTTGCCGTCAAACTCCTTTCCCGGAAACGCATCGACACTAAACCTGACTGACTTCGCCTGCTCAACGAGACCAATGTCAGCCTGGTCGATGTTTGCAATCACCTGCATCTGCGTCAGGTCGTTTGCGATCGTGAAGAGCGTCGGCGCCGAAAGGCTCGCAGCCACCGTTTGTCCAACGTTTACGTCACGCGAAACAACCACGCCATCGATCGGCGATGTGATCGTCGTATGACTCAGATTTACCTGGGCCACGCTGAGCGCGGCTTCTGCCTGCTGCACTTGTGCCTGCGCCTGCCCTACTTGCGCCTGCGACTGTTGCACCTGCGCCTTCGACTGCTCAATCGCAGCCTGCGACTGTGCGATACCGGCCTTCGATGACGACTGCTCCGTCAACTTCGCCTGATTCAACTGGGCCACGGCCTGGTTGTAACGTGCTTCGGCAGTCTTGTAAGCAGTCATGGCAACGTCGTAATCACGCTGCGCAACCACGCCCGCTTTTAGTAGCGACTCCTGCTGTTTCAAAAGACTCAGCGCGTCGTCCTGTTGTGCTTTCAACACCGCGACATTTGCTTCCGCGCCTGAAACACCGGCCTGGTTGTTTTGCACTGTCGACGAGGCGGCGAGGCTTTTTGCCTGTGCGTCACGCACGCCCGCCTGTGAACTAACTACCGCGGCTCGAGCATTCGCCAGACTCGCGCGTGCGTTTTGAAGATTTGCGGTGGCCTGGTCCACCTGTGCTTTAGCAGTGGACGGATCGAGCTGCGCGACTACCTGGCCTTTCTTTACTTGCGAATTGAAGTCAACGTAGAGCGCCGAGATCGTTCCCGAGGCCTGGCTGCCGACCTGCACCGTCGTCACTGCCTGCAGTGCGCCGGTTGCGGTCACTGTGTTGCGCAGGTTTCCGCGCTCGACGCGAGCGGTCATGTACTGCGGTGTGCTCGTGCTGTCGCCCCAGAAGTAAAAGCCTGCGAACACGACGGCGGCCATGAAGCCACCACCGAGCAGGAGTTTCTTCTTACCAAGGAGCAACCTTGCCCAAATTTGTTTAAGCCAGGCGCCCCAAGTATTTCCGCCTGTACCGATTCCACCCACTAAAGGTTGTTTAATTGTTTGAGTCGACATGCGATTCCTCGTGTTTAATAGCGTTGCCGGTGTTAAAGGCAGCTTCCGTACCCATGTCTGCTAGACACTGGTGTGGCTTTATTGGTTACACGAGAAAAAAACCACGCTAGGTTCGAACGCGCGGGTGGCCACGGAGGGCCACCCCTA
>DATFDT010000312.1:0-18009 GCA_035251975.1 Pyrinomonadaceae bacterium
CTGCTTCCGTAGTCGCCACGGCTCGACGAAGATCTGCCACCGTATCCAAGGCCACCTTCGCGGCCATATCTTCCTGATTGTCGTTCGCGACCGCCGCCATATCTGGAACGCCCCTCAGATCGTTCGCCATAGGAGCGATCATAGTCCGAACCAAAAGATGAGCGACCATAATCCGAAGAGCGACCATAGTTTGACTCAGTAGTGCGACCATAATCAGAACCCTGACTGAAGTCGGAACCCGAACGACCATAGTCCCAACCAGAGCGACCATAGTCTGATTCTGAGCGACGGCCGTAGTTCTGAGTATCGCGCTCCCGGTCCCGATCCCGGTCACGGTCATAGTCACGATCGTCATATCTCGTTGGCATTTCTAAACTCCTTTCCTTCCTTACCCTTGCTCGTTGTTTTCCGTAAGCTGTGAATACACCCTGTCAGCACCTTTTCACAAACATATTTCCTAAGTGCAACTAATTTGACCGCAATGTTCGAGAGCCTACAGTTCGCCGGTTAGTATGCGGGCGAGTTTGCTCGGGTCGATGTTGCCGCCGGAGATGATGCAGACGATTTTGCCGGTGCCGGCGGAGCCGGAGAGGGTGCAGGCGACGGGGCAGGCGCCCGCGCCTTCGGCGATGATGTGGTTGTGCGTGATCAGAAGGCGGAGGGCGGAGGCAACGGAGTCGAGATCGGCGACGAGCGCGTCGTCAACCAAAGAACGTGCGCGGTCGAACATCGACGGGAAGACTGCTTTCGCGCCGATCCCGTCGACCCATGATGGCTGGTAGTCGATCACGGTTGGCGCCCCGGCGGTTAACGAAGCGGCGAAGGGGGCAGCCGTCGCTACTTCCGCGGTAAAAATTTTACAAGACGGACGTAGGTGACGTAGTGCTGACGCAATGCCGCATGTGAGTCCGCCACCGCCCCACGGAATCACGACCGCATTAACGTCGGGCAAGTCTTCAAGGATCTCCAAACCGATCGTGCCGTTACCAGCCATCACATGCGGATCGTCAAACGCGTGAATGAACGTCCCCTCAACACCAGCAAACGAACGCTGCTCAAACGCCCGCCACCACTCGTCAAACGAAACCTTGATCACGCGACCACCAAGCCGCTTCACAGCTAACACCTTCGCATCGGGCGCGGAAGACGGCGCGATCACCGTACACGGCACGCCCAGCTCGCGCGCACACCACGCGACACCCTGGGCCATGTTTCCCGCTGACGCCGTCACAACTCCACGCTCGAGCCGCTCCGGCGACAGGCGCGCAATCGCATTCGCAGCACCGCGGATCTTGAACGATCCAATCGGTTGGAGATTCTCCAATTTCAAGTAGATCTCTGCCGGCGCATCGAGCAAATTGAGACGAACGAGCGGCGTTCGGATCGCTTTCCCGGCGATCACACGCCGCGCTTCTTCGATTGCAGATATTGGAATTAAATCCACGATTTCGCAGCTTACAATGATCATTGACTTTCCAGCTACTCAAGAGTAAAAGTTTCGCAACCTTCGATCGAATTCCAACTCAGGAGAACTATCATGAAAGTCTTAACCCTGGCTCTAACTCTACTCGTCCTTTTCACCGTTACCGCTACCGCGCAAACGTGGGATCCGGAAACGCAGTTGAAGTTGAAAGCCGTCGGCACACCGAGAGTTTCTCCTGACGGAAAGCGCGTGGTCTACACCGTCAACGAAGCAGTCATGACCGCAGACAAGAGCGAGTTTGTGACTCAGATCTGGCTGGCAAACATCGCCGCCAAACAAAATACGCAGCTCACGTTTGGTGAGAAGTCGTCGACGAATCCGAAGTGGTCGCCCGACGGAAACTGGATCGCCTTCACTTCGAATCGCAAAGACAATCGGAATCAACTCTACCTGCTGAGCATGAACGGCGGTGAAGCTGAGCCACTCACAGACGGCAAGAGCGCTGTGGGTAACTTCGTGTGGTCGCCTGACGGTCGCTCGATCGCCTTCACGATGACCGATGCAAAGACTGAAGACGAAGAGAAGAATGACAAGGGCAAAAACGACTCTCGCTGGGTCGATGAAAACATGAAGCTGGCCCGTCTCTACGTGCTCGGGATTCAGAAGGACGCGAACGGCAAACGCGAGCCACGCAAACTCACGACTGCCAACTATCACGTCGAAGATTTTGACTGGTCCGGCGACGGATCGCGGATCGCTTTTGGACACGTCAAGTCGCCGCTCGCGAACGATTGGCCCACGTCAGACGTCTCCATCATCGAAGTCGCAAGCGGCAAGATCACTGAACTGGCAAACTCGCCGGCGGCGGAAACTTCTCCGCTTTATTCACCGGATGGAAACTCGATCCTCGTGCTCGCCAGCGACAATCCACCGCGCTGGGCGCAGGCAGGCGTGATCCAGATCTTCTCCGCGAGTGGTGGTCAACCGAAGACGCTCGCCGGCTCGTTCGACGCACAACCAGGCATCGCCGGCTGGTCCAGCGACAGCAAACGCATTTACTTCTCCGAGCCGAAAGGTACCGGCACGCAGATCTATGTGATCGACGTCGCGGCGAATCGTATCGACGAGATCAAAACCACACCCGCAGTTATTGGTGGACTCAATCTCAATAGCACCGGCACAACGTTCGGGTTTGTCAGACAAACTTCCGACACGCCCGGAGATGTTTATGTCTCATCTGCATCGAACTTCAACCCAGTGCAGATCACGACCGTCAATGCTGACTTTAAAATGCCGGCACTCGGCCGTACCGAAGTCGTCACGTGGAAATCGAAAGACGGAAAACAGATCGAAGGTTTGTTGACTTATCCGGTCGGTTATCAATCCGGACAGAAGGTGCCGCTGATTTTGAACATTCACGGCGGACCCGCAGGTGTATTTCAACAGGCATTCATCGGCGGCCGCGGCGTTTATCCGCTCGCGACGTTTGCTGCACGCGGTTATGCGATCCTGCGTCCGAACCCGCGCGGCTCGAGTGGTTATGGAACGGAGTTTCGTCGCGCAAATATGAAGGATTGGGGCTTTGGCGATTACCAGGATTTGATGACGGGAGTCGATAAGGTGATCGAGATGGGCGTTGCCGATCCTGAGCGTCTTGGTGTGATGGGTTGGAGCTACGGCGGATTCATGACGTCGTGGATCGTTACGCAAACGTCACGCTTCAAAGCCGCGTCAGCGGGCGCGCCGGTCACAAACCTTATGAGCTTCAACGGTACCGCTGACATTCCGGCGTTTGTTCCAGACTACTTCGGCGGACAGTTCTGGGAAGCGATGGATTCCTATCAGAAGCACTCGCCGATGTTCAACGTGAAGAACGTCACGACGCCGACGATGATTCAGCATGGCGAGGCAGACATTCGCGTGCCGATCTCGCAAGGTTACGAGTTTTACAACGCGCTGAAAGTGAAGGGCGTGCCGACGCGTATGCTCGTGTTGCCGCGCCAGCCGCACGGACCTACCGAGCCGAAGATGCAGCTCGCGGCGATGAAGGCGAATCTCGAGTGGTTCGAGAAGTACATCGGATCGAAGCGCGAAACGTCGAAGAATTAGACGCGGATTTGCACGGATTGAAAACGCGGATTTTTATCGGCACTTCCGGATGGCATTACAAACACTGGCTCGAAGGTGTGTTCTATCCGCCCGGGACGAAGAGCGCGCAGATGTTTGACTACTACGCGCGCTTCTTCAATACCGTCGAGATCAATAACAGTTTCTATCGCCTACCAACGGCGAAGACTTTCGACAATTGGCGCGAGTCTTCGCCGTCAAACTTTGTATATGCAGTGAAGGCGAGTCGCTTCATCACTCACATGAAGAAGCTGAAAGATCCGCAGAGCTCGTCTGAGAAGTTCTTCCACGTTGCCGATCGTCTTGAAAAGAAGCTCGGACCGATTCTTTTTCAACTGCCGCCGCGCTGGAAGGTGAACATCGAGCGCTTTGCTGAGTTTCTCGAATCGCTGCCGCCGCAGCACAAGTATGCATTTGAGTTTCGCGAGGAGAGCTGGTTTGTGCCGGAAGTTTACCGGCTACTGCGAAAGCACAAGGCAGCGTTTTGCATACACGACTTTGCGGACATGAAAGTACCGAATGAGATCACTGCAGGGTTTACCTACATCCGGTTTCACGGGCCGACAAGCGCGAAGTACTGGGGATCCTATTCTGACGAAGAGCTACAGAAATGGGCTGAACGGATCGAGAGTTGGCGCGGGCGATTGAAGGCAGTTTACGTTTACTTCAACAACGATCCGGAAGGCGCGGCAGTGCGAAATGCGTTGACGCTCAAGTTGTTGGTACGTTAGTTGCCAATTCACGCGGAGAAATTAACGAACGAGGGGAAGGTATATGGCTTCAAGAGAAATTAATTCATCAACGAATGAACAACCGCTGGCGATGATCACGGGCGCATCGACAGGCATCGGTTACGAGCTTGCGATCCTGTGTGCCAACGAAGGTTTCGACTTAATCGTAGTTGCCGACGAGCCGCGCATTGAAGAAGCGGCGAAACAGTTTCAAAACTATGGCGTGGAAGTTCAGGCGGTGCAAGCGGATCTTGCGACGCGCGAAGGTGTCGACAAGTTTTACGAGGCGGCGCAGGGCCGGCAGGTTGATGCGCTACTGGCGAATGCCGGACACGGGCTTGGCGGAAGTTTTCTCGAACAGGACTTCGACGACATAAAGCACGTGATCGATACAAACGTCACGGGCACGGTTTACTTGATACAGAAGGTTGGGAGAGACATGCAGTCGCACGGGCAGGGGCGCATTCTGATCACGGGATCGATTGCAGGTTACACGCCGGGTACTTACAACGCTGTCTACAACGCGAGCAAGGCTTTCATCGATTCGTTTTCATTCGCGTTACGCGCGGAGCTGAAGGATAGCGGCGTGACGGTAACGTGCTTGATGCCTGGCGCGACCGAGACCGAATTCTTTGAGCGTGCGGGAATGGAAGACACGGAGATTGGGCAGTCGAAGAAAGACGATCCGCTTGATGTGGCGAAGGTTGGGTTCGAGGCTATGATGAATGGAGAAGGTGATGTGGTGAGCGGGTTCAAGAATAAGGTGATGTCGACCGTGGCTTCCGTGACACCATCAGGCGTCTTAGCGGAACAGCACGCGAAGAAAGCGAAACCCGGATCTGGTAATAAATAAAACCTTAGACAGGATGACAGGATTTACAGAATTTGCAGGATTTATCTTGCAATCTTGTAAATCATGTAATCCTGTCAAAGCTTACTTCAACCTCACACGCACGCCGCCTCTCACTAACATCGGCGGTCCCATGGTGAACACCGGCGTGCTACTAATCTCATACCTGCTGCCAGTCAAATTCTGAAACGCGACAAACAACCGCAACTTCTCGGAAATTCGTCGCGTCACGTCGGCATCGAGCGTGAAGTACCTCTCGAGCGGCAACAAATTCTGATCGTCATCAAACTGCCTGCTGACCACGCGTCCCTGCGTCGCCACTATCCAGTTTTCACTCGCGTAAGTCACCTGGAAGTTAAACTGATGCTGCGGCACCTGCGGCACCATCAACCCTTCCAATGCAGGATTCGCCGGAAAGCGCAGCACCGTGCTGTCCGTCAACATATACTCGCCTGACACTTCCCAACGGAAATTAATCTTCATCACCGCCGACAACTCAACACCACGCGCACGAATCGCCCCGAGGTTCTGTCGTTGTCGGGTAATGAGGGCGGGCGTGGTCGTGAGCGTGACGTTCGCGATCGAATCGTCGATATCACTCCAGAAAACATTTCCACGCACAAACAGTCGCTCATCCAACTGGTGGAAACCGATACCAGCCTCGCCGCCCGTCAATCGCTCTGCGCGCAAATCGGCGTTCGCGTTTGTCACCACATTCCCCACGCGAAAGTTGCGGTACAACTCATTGAGCGTGGGTGCACGAAAGGCTCGATACGCCGACGCACTCACTTCTACACCCTTGTCGAATCGTTTACTTAACCAAAGACGCGGACTGAACGCCGTCTCAGTTCTATCCTGAAACGTATTCAGCGTCGGAACACCAACCACCGGCGTGCGATTCGAGAAACCACGACCGTTCAGCCAGTGATCGACTCGACCTCCGAAACCAAACTGCCACGATCCGATATACACAGAATCACTCGCAAAAACTCCAATCGATCTCTGCCGTCCGCCGGCATCGACAAGCGCCATGACTCTTGAATTATTAAACGTTGTCTCTGCACTGTGCCCGCGCACCTCGCGGCCTTCAACACCGAGCCGCAACACCTGGTGATAACCGATGTTCGGCGTCGCTTGAAATACAAACCCTAATTGCTGCGACGGATTGCGCTGGCGATTTGTCAATGATTCGCTATTACGATTAGCCGCGACCGCGGAAAAGGTCTGATTAAACGTCTCACTCGATCCATACAAGCGAAGCAAAACCGGACCGACTTTCGGTAGCGTTGAGTCGAGGCCGAAATCGATCGACGAGATACGCGTGTCGTTGAGCTGAACCGGCGTGCCGTTGTCACGACTTTCACCAAACGAGCTGAGACGAAGAAACGAGAAACCATGAGCGACATTTGAAACCGTGACTGAGCCACCAAGATCGCCTGTTCCCGCAGCAGTATCGACTACTCCTCGCTGGTTCTCCGGCACGAGCACGTAGCCGTTTGTGTGTAGCGCTTCACCTGCAGCGACGATCGCCCAGTCGCCCAAAATCTTTCCACCGCTAAACGACGTCACCGCCGTGCCTTTATTGCCGGCGGAAGCTAAAACGTCGAGCCCTGTGCCCCAACGTGTATCGCTGGTGATATTCACAACGCCGCCGAGTGCGCCACTGCCGTAGAGACTGGAGCTCGCACCATTCTGTACGGATACATTCTCGATGTTCACGCGCGGAACACGATTCCAGTAGACCCAGCCGCCGAACGGACTATTCAAAGGCACACCGTCGAGCAAGACTAGCGCGCGACTCGCACCACTCGCGCCCACGCCTCGGAGCGAAACACCTTGCGCGGTCGGATTCGTCGTCAATCCGCCCGAGCGCCGGAAGAGAGAAAAGCCCGGCACTTGCCGGAGCACGTCATCGATCGTGAGCGCGCCGGCAGTGGCGATCTCGCGTGTACCGACATTGAATTGACTCGCTGATGTGGGTGGAATGCGCTCTTCGTAAGTTATAGGTGCGCTGACGACGACGCGCTCGTTTATGACTGCGGGATAGAGTCGAATGCGCAGTGAATATTTCTCGTCGTTGACTTTTATCCTCGCGGTGCTGAAACCTGGTGAGCTGATCGAGAGTGTTCCGTACGCTCGCGCACTCAACACTGTAAAATCTCCGGAGAGATCAGTGATCGTGCTAGTCGTCTTTCCATCTGATTCAAACTCCACTGATGCGTGCTGGATTGGCTCGCCGTTCGGATCGATAACTTTACCGTAGATCGGTACTGACTTCTCCTGTGCCGAAACACAGCCAATGCTTAACCAACACAAAGCAAAAGCAACGTAGAGCCAACTGTAGGGCCGGCCCTCCGTGGCCGCCCGCAGGTTGGAAACACGCACGATTGACGATACGGGCGGCCACAGAGGGCCGCCCCAACAGTTACGCCCTAACCGTTGTCTTCTCATACACCGGAGTGTCGATAATGTTCTGTTTCTCACTACTGCGATCAATGCCTTGTGATGTGCGTCAGATCAAACCTCACGTGAAGCAACGATAATACCTGCACCTTCGCCGGTAGGACCAACCACGATCGAATTGCACGACGTTTGTATGTAGCTGTCCGGCTTTACACCTAACGAACCGGGGCGGGCAAGTGAAACAAAATCTGTCAGTCGGTTTCCGCAGTGCGGTCATCTTCGCATGTGGACTTTTACTAGCTGCGTCCTGCGCCAGACATAACTCACAACTACAGCAAAGCGCACCCAATCAGGTACTTACCGCGCCCACCGGCGCTACTATCGCCGTCGAACCGGAAGACGGGCAGTGGACAATGCCCGCCAAAAACTACGCCAGCACGCGCTTCAGCGGCCTTCAGGACATCAACACCGGTAACGCCGCAGCACTAAAACTCGCGTGGTCCTTCTCGACTGGCGTAGTGCGTGGTCACGAAGCCGCACCGATCATCGCGAATAACATGATGTACATCGTCACGCCGTATCCAAACATTGTGTACGCGATCGATCTGACGCAGCCCGGTGGCCCAGTCAAATGGAAATACGAATCGAATCCGGCGTCGTCGTCTCAGGGGGTTGCGTGCTGTGATGTTGTTAATCGCGGCGGCGTCTACTCGGACGGAAGGATCTTTTTCAACACACTCGACAACAACACGATCGCGCTCGACGCCGCGACTGGAAAGAGATCTGGAAGACAAAGGTCGGCGACATCAATCTCGGCGAGTCGATGACGATGGCGCCGCTCGTCGTGAAGGGAAAAGTATTAGTTGGTAACAGTGGAGGTGAATTTGGCGTGCGTGGCTGGCTCACGGCATTGAATGCGTCCGACGGGAAGATCGCGTGGCGCGCTTATCACACCGGACCGGATGCAGATGTTTTGATAGGTCCAAACTTTCATCCGTTTTACCCGCAGGACCGCGGCAAGGATCTCGGCGTCACGAGTTGGCCGGCTGATGCGTGGAAGATCGGTGGCGGCACGATGTGGGGTTGGATCTCTTACGACCCGGAACAGAATCTGATTTTTTACGGCACGGCGAATCCTGGCCCATGGAATCCCGATCAGCGTCCCGGCGACAACAAGTGGACGTGTGGCATTTTTGCGCGCGACGTCGATACCGGTGAGGCGCGCTGGTTTTATCAGTTCACGCCACACGATCTGCACGACTACGACAGCATCAACGAACAGATCCTGATGGATATGCCGGTGAACGGCCAGACGCGCAAAGTTCTCGTGCGGCCCGAGCGCAACGGATATTTCTACGTGATGGACCGCACGAACGGTCAGGTGCTTTCCGCGAATCCATTCGCGTACATCACGTCTTCGAAAGGCGTCGATCTGGGCACGGGAAAATTAATCGAGAACGAGGAGAAGAAGCCGGAAGTCGGCAAAGTCGTGCGCGAGATCTGTCCCGCGTCGCCGGGCGCGAAAGACTGGCAGCCGTCTGCGTTCTCGCCACGCACAGGGCTTGTCTATATCCCGCACCAAAATCTCTGTCAGGACGCTGAAGGATTGGAAGCGAATTACATTGCCGGGACGCCATACGTCGGGATGAACGTGCGCATGTATGCAGGACCGGGCGGGAATCGCGGTGAGTTTCTGGCGTGGGACCCGGTGAAAAACCAGAAGGTGTGGGCCATCAGCGAGAATTTTCCGGTGTGGAGTGGCGCACTTGTGACGGCGGGCGATGTGGTTTTTTACGGAACGATGGATGGATGGTTCAAAGCGCTTGATGCGAAGAGTGGGACGTTGTTGTGGCAGTTCAAGTGTGGCTCGGGAATCATCGGACAGCCGGTGTCGTATCGCGGGCCGGATGGGAAGCAGTACATCGCGATACTGGCGGGTGTTGGTGGATGGTCGGGAGCGATCGTGGCGGGCGGCCTGGATCCGCGTGATCAGACTGGCGCGCTCGGGTTCGTGGGCGCGATGGGCGATCTGCCGGATTACACGACGAGAGGAGGCATGCTGTATGTGTTCGCGCTTCCTTAGCCACAAAAAGGCACAAAAAATTTTTTTAGGACTTTGCGTGCTTTCGTTGACGTCGTGTGCTGATCGCAAACCAGTTACTACTACCGCCGCAGCGCAAACGATCACGCGACCTGTTGGCGTGCTTCGTGTCTGCGCCGATCCAAATAACCTTCCGTTCTCGAACGAGCGGCTCGAAGGGTTTGAAAATAAGATCGCGGAGCTATTGGCCCAGGATCTCGGCGAGCGTGTTGAATACACCTGGTGGGCCCAACGCCGTGGGTTCTTCCGCAACACTCTCAAGGCCGGTATGTGCGACGTCGTGATCGGTGTACCTTCCGGTTTCGAGATGGCGTTGACCACGAAACCGTACTATCGGTCCACCTACGTCTTTCTTTCTCGCAAAGATCATCATGTCGACGTGAAGTCGTTTGACGATCCCGTTCTCAGGAAGCTCCGCATCGGCGTGCAGATCATCGGTGACGATCAGAGTAACGCACCGCCTGCGCATGCGCTCACGCGCCGCAACATCGTCGATAACGTCAAAGGCTTCACGCTCTACGGTGATTACAGCCAAAACAATCCACCAGCACGCATCGTCGATGCAGTCGAGAAAGGCGACATTGATCTCGCGATCGTGTGGGGACCGCTGGCCGGTTACTTCGCGAAAGAGTCGAGTGTGCCAATGGAAGTCGTGCCGGTTTCGCCGCAGATCGACCAGCCGTTCCTGCCGTTTGTGTTTGATATCTCGATGGGTGTGCGACGCGGGGATCAGGAGTTGAGGGATCAGCTTGATCAGTTTTTAGAGAAGAGGCGACCGGAGATCGAGCAGATCTTGAAGGATTACAGAGTGCCTGCGGTTGAAGGAGGTAGTGGTGTTTAAGAGGATTTCTCACGCAGCGGCGCTACGGCGCAACGTAAAACCGGCAGGCGCTGCGTCGTTGCGCCGCTGCGTGAGTATTTTTCTGTGTCTTCTCTGTTTCTCGGCCTGTAAACGCGAGCAGCGACAGTTCTCGACGCCGCCCGCCACTTTCAAATCCTACGACGTCACGATGAGCGACATTCGTCCGGGTGTTGGTGGGCTGCCGATGCCGGTGCAGAACCCTGCGGACCAGCACGCCTTCGATGCCAACGAAGGCAAGCGACTCTATTCGCAATACAACTGTAGCGGTTGTCACTTCAACGGCGGCGGCGGTATCGGCCCAGCGCTGATGGACGAGAAATGGATCTACGGCGACAGACCGGAAAACATCTACTCGACCATCGTTGAAGGTCGCCCGAATGGCATGCCTTCATTTCGCCAGAAGATTCCCGACAACCAGGTGCAGCAGCTCGTCGCGTACGTCCGCTCGATGAGTGGCCAGTTGCGCAAAGATGTCGCGCCGACGCGCAACGACTCGATGAACGCCCGCCGCTCGGAACAACGCACCGAACAGAAAACACCACAGCAAACAACTGCGCCACCACAATGATCGAAACCACGCGCACAATTCCTCGACTGATCTCGACGCTTATCGCGGCGTTGTGCTTCGCGTCGTGCTTTTCATCATGTGGGGGCATTCAAAACTCGATCAACCCTGCTGGTCCAAACGCCGAGAACATCAGCAGACTCTGGTGGCTGATGTTCATCGTCTGCTCGATCGTGTTTGTGTTTGTGATGATCGCGCTGTTGCTGGCTTTGCGAAAGCGAACGACGGAAGCTGCTGACAGAGTGCCAATGCTCGAGCCGTCAGAGGAATCAGAGCGCCGCCGCCGCAACGTCGTGATCAGTTTCACAACCATCACGGTCATAGTTCTGTTTGTGTTCTTGATTGCCAGTTACTCATCGGGACGATCGCTGCGCTTGAACGATCCAACGAAGAACGGCTTGTCGATCGAGCTGACGGGACATCAATGGTGGTGGGAAGTCCGTTACCAGGACGTCGACGCGAGCAACATCTTTACGACTGCGAACGAGATTCACATTCCCGTGGGCGTGCCGGTGATGTTCAGCCTGCGCGGCGCCGATGTGATTCACAGCTTCTGGGTGCCAAATCTCGCCGGCAAGAAAGATCTCATTCCGGGAAAGATCAGCACAATCTGGTTACAGGCAGACAAGCCCGGCGTTTATCGCGGGCAGTGCGCCGAGTATTGCGGTCTTCAGCACGCGAAGATGGCGCTGTGGGTCGTCGCCGAGCCGCAGGAGCAATTCAACGCGTGGCGACAGAATCAGACGCAGCAGGCTATGGCGGCTGCGAGTGATACGCAGAAACGTGGCCAGCAGATCTTTTTTTCAACGACGTGTGTGATGTGTCACGCGATCAACGGCACGCCTGCGGGTTCAAACATTGGACCAAACCTGACGCACGTCGGTAGTCGGCAGATGATCGGAGCCGCGACACTCGTGAATACGCGCGATCACCTGGCGCAGTGGATCAGGGATTCGCAAACGTTCAAGCCGGGAAACAGGATGCCGCAAAACAATTTGTCTGACGCTGATTTACAGGCGCTCGTGGAGTACTTGCAGAGTTTGAAATGAGCCACGAAAAAGAACAAAAGAATATTAGCCACGAAGAGGCACAAAAGACACAAAATGAGGTGCCCACCGGCAAGCCGTCAAAATCTACGATCACGGATGAAGAGCTGGCCGAAGCGATGCGGCAAGAGCGCGAGGAACTTGAGAAAACGTGGGCGCGTCCGACTGGTGTGTGGGGATGGTTTACTGACACCGATCATAAAGCGATCGCGAAGCGCTATATCGTGACGGCGTTCGTGTTCTTTCTGCTCGGCGGCCTCGAGGCGGCGCTGATGCGGATTCAGCTCGCGTTCCCGGAAAACCATTTCCTCAATCCCGATCGTTATAACCAAGTCTTCACAGTGCACGGCACGACGATGATGTTCCTGTTCGCTGTGCCGATCATGACCGCGATGGGGATTTACTTCGTGCCGCTGATGATCGGCGCGCGCGATGTAGCGTTTCCACGACTCAATGTTTACGGTTATTTCGTTTATCTGATCGGCGGCCTGCTGCTGTACACCGGCTTTTTCCTAAACACTGGACCAGACGCCGGCTGGTTTGCTTACGTGCCTCTCTCCGGCCCCGCATATTCACCCGGAAAACGCGTCGACATCTGGGCGCAGATGATCACGTTTACCGAAATCTCCGCGCTCGTCGGTGCCGTAATCGTCATCGGTACTGCCTTCAAGATGCGTGCGCCCGGCATGTCGCTCAACCGCATACCTTTGTTTGTCTGGGCGCAGATCGTAACGGCGTTCATGATCATCTTCGCGATGCCTGCGGTGATGCTCGCGAGTAGTTTTCTCGCCAGCGATAGACTCCTCGATACGCACTTCTTCAATCCTGCTGAAGGTGGCGACGCGATTCTGTATCAACACCTGTTCTGGTTCTTCGGGCATCCGGAGGTTTACATCATCTTCATTCCCGCGCTCGGTTTTATCTCTCCGATCATCATTACGTTTGCGCGCAGAAAGATCTTCGGTTATGTGCCGCTTGTGTTGTCGCTGATCTCCACAGGCTTTATCGGGTTCGGACTTTGGGTGCATCACATGTTTGCGACGCCGATACCGCAGATGGGCCAGAGCTTCTTCACTGCCGCAAGCATGATGATCGCGATCCCGAGCGGCGTGCAGATCTTCTGCTGGATCGCAACACTCTGGGGCAGCAAACTCAACATCAAGACGCCTTTGCTCTTCGTGCTCGGCTTCTTCGCGATCTTCGTTCTCGGTGGTCTAACCGGTCTGATGCTCGCATCCGTGCCGCTCGATTTGCAGATTCACGATACGTTCTTCGTCGTGGCGCATCTTCATTATGTGTTGATTGGCGGCTCGGTGTTTCCACTCTTCGGCGCGTTCTATTACTGGTTTCCGAAGTGGACCGGCCGCATGTTGAGCGAGCGCGCGGGGCACTTGAACTTCTGGCTGATGTTCATCGGCTTCAACCTCGTCTTTTTCCCAATGCATCAGCTCGGGCTCAACGGCATGCCGCGACGTGTTTACACGTACCTACCCGAGACGGGTTGGGGAACGCTGAATCTGATCGCATCGATCGGCGCGTTTGTGCTTGCGTCGGGCGTGCTGGTGTTCATCGTGAACGCGGTTTGGGCGCTGCGCGCTGGTGTGATTGCGGGCGATAACCCGTGGGGCGCGGATTCGCTCGAGTGGAGCATTCCTTCGCCGCCGCCGAATTACAACTTCCATAACATTCCGGTGGTCCAGGGTCGCTACCCGATCTGGCAGGCGACTACGGATGCGCCGATCGTTCGCGGTCTGAATACTAAAAAACGCGAGACCCTCGTCACGAGTGTCATGGATGCGCAGCCCGAGTTGAGATTCGACATACCTGGTCCATCGATCTGGCCGTTAATGGTTGCCCTCGCAACGGCTGTGACGTTCATCGCAGGAATATTTACGCCGTGGGCGTTTCTAGTCGGCGCGATACTCGCAGGAATCACGCTGACCTGCTGGTTCTTCGCCGATCCGAATTATGAAAACAAACACGCGCGAGAGACGGGTGAGAAGTCGGAAAAAGTTGCACCGCGCGCAGAGCTGCAGCCAAAAGAAGTATGAGCACGCGATCTGTTATCGATATTTCCGGACTGCCGCACCACGAGTTCGACACGTACGACCCGGTGTGGTGGGGAAACAATTTGCTGTTGGCGATCGAGACGTCGATGTTTGCGATCCTGATTGCGACGTATTTCTACCTGCGACAGAATTTCGCGCTCTGGCCACCGCCGGTGGCCCAACTCACCGCCACACTCGATCCGCTGCCGCAACTCACTTACGGCACATTGAACACGCTGCTGCTGGTGTTGAGTTGTGGGCCGATGATCCTGACTGACAAGGCGGCGCGACAAGGGAACCGGGGCGTGTGTCAGATCGGGCTCGTCATTTGTGTGCTGTGTGGATTGGGTGCGGTCGTGTTGCGGGGTTTTGAGTTCTCGGCAGTTTACTTTCGCTGGGACAGCAATGCTTACGGTTCGGTCGTGTGGTTCATGCTCGGTATGCACATGCTGCATTTGCTGGTGCTGACGACTGAATCGGTGTTGCTCGCGATTTGGATCTTCACGCGTGAGTTCGACATGAAGCACCGCGTGGATATCGTAACGGTGGCTGTTTATTGGTACTGGGTGACGGCGATTTGGGTTTTGCTGTACGCGATCATTTATTTCGTACCGCGACTTGGTTGAGATGAACGAAGAACACGCAACAACTCCGCGAGCGTTGTGGCTACTGCTGATCGTGGGGCCAGCTATCGCGGCGGCAGAACAACAGGCCAATTATGTTTTGGTGCGACAGGCGTGTTCGATGCAGCGCAATGTTGCGTTGTATGCGGTGGTGATCGTTGCGATGTTGTTTACGATTGTGACGGCGATGATTGGAGTCTCGATCTGGAGACGAGCGGGTGCTGACTGGCCGACCGAAGCCGGTGATCTGGCGAACCGGATCAGGTTTATCAGCGTGCTGGGGATATTGATTAGTGCGATGTCGTTTCTCGTGATCGTGGCGCAGGGGATTGCAACAGTGCATTTTGATCCGTGTCAGTTATGAAAAGGATTTCTCCCGCAGCGGCGCAGCGGCGCAGCGAAAGAGTGCAAAGGAGCTCGGCAGGCGTTGCGCCGTTGCGCCGCTGCGGGAGTGCATTTCTCGTCTTTCACGGCGGACAACCACACAACTGGCACGACCTCGTGCGCGCCTGGAGCTTCGAGCCTCTCGTGGTGATCTCGCTTGTCTTGACCGCGCTCTTGTTTGCGATTGGCTTGTATCGCCTCAAAGGACGTTCGATCCGCACGTGGGAAGCGCTCTGTTTCGCAGGCGGCTGGCTCGCGCTCTTCGTCGCACTCGTCTCGCCCGTTCACGCGTGGGGACGCGTGCTTTTCTCAGCCCACATGTCGCAACACGAAATCCTCATGCTCGTTGCTGCGCCTCTGCTCGTTCTGGGTCGACCACTGATCGCTTTCCTCTGGGCGCTGCCTTTGAACTGGTCGCGAGGTCTCGGCAAAATCGGCAAGATCACTTGGATCAATCGCGTGTGGCGCACGGTCACGATTCCACTCGTTGCCTGGCTGGCCCATGCCGTCGCCTTGTGGACGTGGCACATTCCTGCTCTCTTTCAAGCGACGTTGTACAGCGACACAGTCCACACGCTGCAACATCTTTCATTCCTGCTTTCCGCTCTGTTATTCTGGTGGGCGCTCATTCATGGACCACAGGGCGCGATGGGCTACGGCGCCGCCGTGCTCTATCTCTTCACAACCTCGGTTCACAGCGGCGCACTCGGCGCACTCCTTACTGTCGCGGGATCAGTCTGGTATCCGTCATACGCACCTCTCACCGCATCGTGGGGGCTGACACCGCTCGAAGATCAGCAACTCGGCGGACTGATCATGTGGATCCCTGCTAGTTTGGTTTACGTAATCGCCGGCCTGGCGCTATTCGCCGGTTGGCTGCGTGAAGCGGATCTGCGGCGAGAACGTCTGGAGTTGGCTCCATGAAAAAGTTCGTCGAGATCGCGCTCGGAATCGTGACGAGTGTCGGCGGCTTTCTTGAGATCGGATCGATTGCGACAGCCGCACAAGCCGGCGCTGATTTCTCATTTCAACTGATCTGGGCCATCGCGCTCGGTGGTCTCTGCATAATCTTTCTTGTCGAACAGGCAGGACGGTTCTCAGCAGTCAGCGGGCGCACGATCCCCGACGCCATTCGCGAGCGTTTTGGTTTCAACTACTTTGCGTTTCTCTACATCGTTTTGGCGCTAGTGAGTCTGTTGGTACTCGCGGCGGAAATTGGCGGCGTTTGCATCGCACTCGAGCTAGCCACCGGAATTCATTTTCAGTGGTGGACGGTGCCGGCGGCGATCCTGATCTGGCTCGTGATGTGGAAAGGCACGTTCGGCGTAATTGAGAAAGGCGTCTCGGTGCTTGGACTGGTGACACTTTGTTTCGTCGTTGGCGCATACCTGATCAATCCGCCGGAGGCGCAGGTTTTGAGAGGTGCATTGCCGTCGCTCCCGCAACACGATTCAGCCCATTACTGGTTTGTCGCAGTCTCAATCCTCGGCGCGTCGATTTCACCTTACCTGTTTTTCTTTTATTCGTCCGGCGCTATCGAGGATGAATGGAATGAAGGCTACGTCGGAGTCAATCGCATTATCGCCACTGGCGGCATGACTTTCGGCTCCATCATCTCGATCTCCGTACTGATACTCGCGGCGATGATCTTTGCGCCGCAGGGAGTGAAGTTCGAACACTATTCACAACTGCCGGATTTGCTCGTTCCCGTTTTTGGTTACTGGGGCTACTGGCTCTTAGTCGCCTCGGTCGGCATCGCGTGCCTGGGCGCGGCGCTCGAAATTACACTCGAGATCGCATACTTCACTGCACAGGGTTTTGGTTGGAACTGGAGTGAGAACCAACGACCGCGAGACGAAGCCCGCTTCGCTGCTGCTTACACGCTAACAATCATCCTCGCAGCGTTGATTACGATTACGGGTATCGATCCATTGAAGATCACGATCTTCTCGATGGCGCTCACCGCCGCGACTCTGCCGGTCTCGATCGTGCCGTTTCTCTTTCTGATGAACGATTACAGTTACGTGCGTGTGTATCGCAATGGCTGGTTTTCGAACGCGGTCGTGATCGCGATCATTAGTCTCGCGTTTTTGTTGGCGGTGGTGTCGATCCCTTTACAGATCTTCGGAGGTAGCTGATGAATCTGATTAGAGATTGTCTCGACAAGCAGATCGACGATCGTTCCAAACGCCGGATGGGACGCGTGGATGGAATAGTTTTTGAAGTGGAGCCGGGTCGTCCGCCGCGCGTGGCTTATGTCGAGCTCGGTGTTAAGACGTTGATGAACCGTTTGAGCCGTCGTCTTGGAAATGCGATCACTCACGAGCCTTACCGAATTCCGTGGGGCAAGATCAAGGTGGGACTAAACGAAGTGCGTGCGGATGTCGAGGCGGAGAAGACGCCTGCGCTTGAATGGGAGTTGTGGTTACGAAAGAAAGTGATTGGACGAATTCCGGGGGCGTAGATGACGAGTCAACAGTTACATGCAGAGCTTTTGCTGGGAGAGAAAGTGTTTGCACTGAACGGATTGCCGATTGGCAGGCTGGAAGAAATCCGCACCGAGATCAACAAGGGGCACTGTTTTGTGTCGGAGTTTCTGGTGGGGAGCTATGCCGTGCTGGAACGTTTGGCGGCGTGGCGCATCGGGCGCGCGGTGTTGCGTGTTTTCGGAGCGAAGCGGAAGGAAGGTTACCGGGTGCGGTGGGACCAGTTGGATCTCTCGGATCCGCGGCATTTGCGGTTGTTGTGTGAGGTTGAGGAGTTGATGCCGTTGAGGGAGGAGCAGTATCCGACATGAATAGAAGAGGTTTTCTCACGCAGCGGCGCAACGGCGCAACGAAAGACGC
>DATFDT010000313.1:0-12526 GCA_035251975.1 Pyrinomonadaceae bacterium
AAGTCTGATTTCTCTGTGCAACCTCTGCGTTCTCTGAGTCTCTGTGGTTGTTTTTCCTAAGCAATCTTCACCACAGAGGCACAGAGAGCGCAGAGACTGCACAGAGAAGAGCATGTATAACGACTTTTCGGGCAAAGCCACATAAAGCCATAAAGCCTCACAAAAGATTGCGGTGTGCTTCTTGTGATCTGTCTTGTGCTTTTGTGGCTAAACGATTTATTTCTTTTTGCTTTCTCCGCGGGCGACTTTCATGTCTTCGATGATGCGTTGTGCGAGTTTGGGAGCGGCGTCGTTTCCGTCCCAGGCCGTCACCTTTCCGGTTGTCAGAACAATTCCATTGCTGCGGTTGGTGATCTTGTAGGTGAAGGTGTAGGTGAAGAGCGGGCGATCAATGGAGATAACGATATCTGCAACTTCGTGTTTGCCCCACCCATCGACGATCGCCATTTGCCACGTCTCAAACTCCGGACGCTTACGCAATGCGTTTTGCAACTGCACATCCTCAAAGAAATCGGTATAAGAATAAACATAGACAACCCGTGCACGACGCAGGAGACTCGTGGGATTTGTTTCGGCGATTCTCGCGGCTTCTTCCGCTGCACTCTTTTCTTCAGCAGCCTTCTTTAACTCTTTGGCTTTGATTTCATCAGCGACGCGTTGTTCGACCGTCTGCGACGGGCGAATCGTGACATTGACGTTTTGCTCAGTAGTCTGCGCTTGAACACTGGCAGCGATGAGCGTTACGGTGGCCAGCAAGATCACCTGTGGGGTGAGTTTCTTCATCTTCATTTCCGGCTCCTCTGTTAGAATCTGGCGGTGTTGTCGTGCACTCAGACGGCAATGTCTGTGCCTCACGGTAACTGGCTAATTGAGCATTGCTGAACCAACCGAGAACACGTGAATACGACAGATGTGCGATTAATATTGCGTATAACAAAAGGAGAACGTGCCATGCATCGATCTTTTTGGGCTCTGATCTTTATCGTCGCGCTTGCGTCTGCTCATACGACCCTTTCACAGTCCATCTCGAGTCAGGATCGCGACCGCGGGGTCGTCATGTTGAAAGCCGTGCGCGACGATATCCGCAAGAATTATTACGACGCCGCGTTTCGTGGAATCGATCTGGACGCAAGGACCAAGCTTGCCGAAGAAAAAATCAAGCAGGCTAAGACGAACCGTGAAGTCTTCGCAACTATCGCGCAGCTTTTGCTCGAGCTGAACGACTCGCACACAGTCTTTTTACCGCCGCAACGGCAGGCGCGAACCGAATACGGGTGGCAGATGCAGACTTTCGGCGACGATTGCTACGTCATTGCTGTCAAACCGAAGAGTGATGCGGAGGCCCAGGGGCTCAAGCCTGGCGACAAGGTGCTCAAAGTTGACGGTGTTGCTCCGAATCGTGGGAACCTCTGGTTCTATTACTATCTTTATACCGCGCTCGCGCCTCGAGCCGTAGTGCAAGTAGAAGTGCAGAGCCCGGGTGAACAACCACGGCAGTTGGAGTTGAAGGCAAAAGTTCAGACCGGCAAGCCGATCTTTGATTTTACTAACTCGATCGATTTCAACGTTTACCGGCGAGAGCTGGAAGACGAAGCTCACATGACTGACCCTCGCGCGGTCGAAGTGAGCAAAGAAATTGGAATCTGGCGGCTGCCTTCGTTTGATCTCACCAGTGCCGAAGTTGATGAAAAGATCGATAAGGTGAAGAAATACCAAACACTCATCATCGATCTGCGGCGCAACGGCGGCGGCGCGGTTGAAACATTACAACGACTCATCGGCAATCTGTTCGACCGCGACGTCACAATCGCTGATATGAAAATGCGTAAAGAGTCGAAGTCGATGGTAGCGAAAACACGTGGCGACAGCGGTTTCAAAGGTCGTTTGTTTGTGCTGGTCGATAGTAATTCGGGTTCTGCGTCTGAAGTCCTTGCCCGCGTCGTGCAATTGGAGAAGAGAGGCACGGTGATTGGTGATCGCACTGCCGGCAAAGTTATGAGAAGTCGACTGTATCCGCACCAGATCGGTCTTGACGTAGTGGTGTTCTACGGTGTGAGTGTGACCGACGCAGACCTGATCATGTCAGACGGCAAGAGTCTCGAAGGCATGGGCGTGTCTCCCGACGAAATCCTGTTGCCGACCGCTGACGACCTTCGCTCGCAAAAGGATTCAGTGCTGTCGCGTGCGGTTGCGATGGCCGGCGGCACACTCGATCCAGCGGAAGCAGGGAAGCTGTTTCCGTTCAAATGGAAGCCATAGAGTTGTCTCGTGACCACTTCTGCAGTCGAAGCACAATGGCAATCACAGGCCACGGCGCCGGATTACTAAATTAATGTTGCTTGTTGTCCTTATATTATTGTTGGTGCTGATCGCGGTCTGGTTTTGGGTGACTCAGCCGCTGCTGTCCCGCGCGAAACCAAGTTCACAAAGGACCGTCGATCCGTCTCGACTCGAAGCCTACGTCCGCAAGCTCTCAACCGAGATGGGTCCGCGTGATGAACGTCATCCTGATAACCTCGATCAGGTTGCCGCATACATCAAAAACGAATTCAGCCAAACCGGCGCATTTGTCTCTGAACAAGTCTATCGGGTGGAAGGGCAGTATTATCGAAACATAATCGCTCATCTTGGACCAGAGACAGAAGAGCGAATCATCGTTGGCGCACACTACGACACCTGTGGTCCATTGCCGGGCGCGGACGACAACGCGAGCGGTGTGGCCGGATTGCTCGAGCTCGCGCGATTACTTAAGCCGCAGGAGCTGAAAGTTCGAGTGGAACTGGTGGCGTTTAGCACGGAAGAGCCGCCGTATTTTGGCACTACCGGCATGGGCAGCTACGTCCATGCTGATTCGCTGCGCCAACAGAACGTGCGTGTCCGAGCTATGTTTAGTCTGGAGATGATTGGCTATTTTAGCGACGCGCCAAACAGCCAGCATTTCCCGATCGGTTTCTTGAATGCCTTTTACCCGTCAACCGGCAATTACATCACTGTGGTAGGACGACTCAGTGACGGGTTGCTGGTCCGCCGAACGAAAGCCGCGATGCGCAACGCCGCGCCGCTTCCGGTTTATTCGATCAACGCTCCTCAATTTGTTACGGGCGTTGATTTTTCTGACCAGCGAAATTACTGGCACGCAGGCTACAACGCAGTGATGATCACTGACACGGCTTTCTTTCGTAACCTCCATTATCACACTGAACAGGACACAGCCGAGAAGCTCGATTACAGACGTATGGCAATGGTGGTCGAAGGGGTTTATGCGACCGTGAGTGAACTGTCGCGGTGGTGATGTTTAATTACGCTTTTTGAGAGACCGCCGTTTCTTTTCGTAAATAATCTCGACCTGGCCAGGGTCAACGTCGGGCATGATCGGCGGTTCCACTCCCACGGGAAGAACGTACAGTTGGACCATCAGGTCAACTTTGTAACCGCCGTCAATCGCCTTCAGCCGCTCTGGATCAATCTCCCTGACCTTGATCAAGTAATCTCTGGCCCGATTGGCCCGTATCTGCGCTTCCGCCACTGTTGCTTTGCGTCCTGCATACGCAATGATGTAGCCAACCATGTCCTCATAGTTCTGTAACTGAATGCCGAAATTATCCAGTCTGGCTTGTTCATCATCCCAGCGAATGTCGCCGTAATCGTCGAGAGCTCGACCGCAAACGTACACACGTCTGACGACAAAGTTTTCAGGCTTTTCGTAGTAGCTTGAACACCGCTCTCGATCCGACGCGTACGGAAGATAAACCATCTCTTCAACCATTCCCTTGAAGGCCCGGATGACGAGCCCGTCGTTGTCGTTGATGAACCCTTCATATCCCTGGCCTTCAGGTTCAGAGGCATCGAATTTTCTGAATGCCTTTTCATCAAGATTCAAGCTGCTTAGCAACAGGTTAGCTTTAGGCGTAACTCGAATCGACAACACAGTGCCCTCAGCTACTGAATCGCAATTAGGGAGCTGCAGAAATTCATTGCCTGCGAAGAGAATGTAAACCTCACCTTCCTCGAGATAGTAAATCGATCGACCTTTGTGTAACGTGTAAGCTCGGTCTTCTGGGGGCGGTGGAGGTGGGCCTAAAAGCTTTTCTACATTTGCCCGCGTTGAGTGTAACGGCAGAATGCCACGCCAATCCTTTGCAATAACAGTGCTTGTCGAAACCAGGACCAGCAGGATTATGGGCAACAGGTTTTGCATAGCGACGGGATTGTAGACTATCCCGGGATTACATGACCACCCTCACAGATTACACAGACTGTACGAACAATCTGTGTAATCTGTGGATGGTCTTGCCGCAAACTTATTGCGTCGTGCAGGAGGTGTCGTCGATTACAAACGAAGTCTGTAACGACGAATCCTCAGTTCCGAGGAAGTAGATCCTGACTGTTTGTCCCTTGAAGGCAGTCACATCGAACGTTCTTAAGACGTATCCGGTTGACTTGTTCAAGTTCGAGAAGGTTCCGAGAGTCGCAAGCACCGTGTTGCTGGTATTGCGAACTTGTACTTGTAACCTGTCGAACTGCGTTGTGGTTGTAGTTTCAGCCGTCGTGATCTTCAGCCAGAAGCTCAACGTGACGGTATTCGCAGATGACGGAATCGTGATCGTCTGGAAGAGTGAGTCCGTGTGCGTCGTGCCGTAGCCGTCGAGCCACGCGTAGAACGAGCCGGTTCGCGGTGTTTGGCCGGTTGAGTTAGTGATCACGCCTGCCGTCGCGGTCCAATTCGTGCTACCCGATTCGAATCCGCGGTTCAACAACAACTCTGCTCCGGGAACAGGCGTTGGAGTTGGCGTCGGCGTTGGCCCGCCGGTCAACAACGAGAAGAGCAGCCGGTTTGGTGATCCGGTACCTGCGTTACTGACGTGGTTTAGAGTCGAGCTGTTGATGATGGCCGCCGTAACTGTCGCTGGTGAAGCGCCCGGATTTGTTTCCAGGAACAACGCCGCGACGCCAGTCACGTGTGGTGTTGCCATCGACGTGCCCGAGATCGTGTTCGTAGCGGTGTCGCTGGTATTCCATGACGACGTGATGCTACTGCCCGGCGCGAAGATGTCGACGCAGGTGCCGAAGTTTGAGAATGACGAGCGCGCATCGGTCGTCGTCGTTGAGCCGACAGTGATCGCGCTGGGTTCACGCGCTGGAGAGACGTTGCACGCATTCTGGTTTTCATTTCCTGCCGCAACTGCAAAAGTCACTCCGTCAGCAACAGCATTAGCGACCGCAGTGTCGACTGCGGATGAGGCACCGCCGCCCAGACTCATGTTGGCAACTGCCGGTTGGCCAGCCTGGTGATCCGAAGCGACGAAGTTAATGCCGGCAATGACGCCGGAGTTGGTGCCGCTACCACTCGAATCGAGCACGCGAACGGCGACGAGCGTAACGTTTTTCGCGACGCCGTACGTTGAGCCGCCAACTGTGCCCGACACGTGAGTGCCATGTCCGTTGCCGTCATTCGTACCGAGACCGTCGCTGATGGCTGTGAACCCTGAGATCACGCGTCCGGCGAACTGAGTGTGCGAAGCGCGGATTCCGGTGTCGATGATGTAAGCTTTCACGCCGGAGCCGGTAGCGTTGAAGTTGTATGTTCCGTTGAGAGGAAGATCTCGTTGATCGATTCGATCGAGTCCCCAGGTGGCGCCGGTCTGAGTCGCACCGAGACTGACGACTCCGTCCTCTTCAACAAAGGCGACACTCGGATCGTCTGCGAGTCGAAGAGCTTGTTGTTCATTCATGCGTACGGAGAACCCTTTGATGGCGCGATTATAAGTAAAGCCGCCGTTGCGATCGCCGCCGAAATCGCGAGCGAGTCGGAACGCTTCGCCGTCGACGTCGCTGACGTCATCTTTTAGAACCACGATGTATTGATTGGCAATTTTTTTATCCGCGCGGATGCGCCGGAACTTGGGACCGCCGTTCTGGCTTTGAGCCGCAGTAAAGACCACTACTGCTACAGAAACGGCTACAAGAGCAAACACTGCAAGCGTTTTCTTCATAAGACCTCCAGTGAGACAGATAGAGCTGGTTGTAAGTTGGGAGCGTCGACGATTGGGAGGAACAACGTTTGGGAGGTACTCTGGTACTGGGTTGGCAGATGATAGAGCTAGCCTAATATCCTGTCAATGTTGAGAGGATGGGTATGGGAAAATCGATTTCCAATGTGTTTGTTGCGCTTCTGCGTGGCGTCAATGTCGGCGGGAATAACATGATCAGCATGAGCGCGTTGAAGAAGAGTTTCGAGGCGGTTGGCCTCGATGACGTCGTCACCTACATCAACAGCGGCAACATCATCTTTAAGTCGAAGGAAGCTGACGCACGGAAGTTGGAGACTAAGATCGAGAAAATGCTTTCGAAGGAGTATCAGCTCGACTCGAGAGTAGTTCTGCGCAGTTTGTCTGAGATGGAGAAGATCGTGCAGAACTTACCTAAAAACTGGACCGCCGATCGCGATTGGCGCTACAACGTGATCTTCCTGCGTCACACGATTGATTCCGAAAAGATCCTCGCCGAACTCGAAGTCAAGCAGGACATCGAAGAGGTTGTCTATTGTCCAGGCGCGCTCTTGTGGTCGGCCCAAATCAGCGAGCTCACGCGAACGAACATGCTGAAACTCTCGAGCCGCAAGATGTACCTCGACATGACGATCCGCAACCAGAACACGACGCGGAAGCTCTACGAGCTGATGAAGAAACTGGCGGCGGGGGCAAGCCTCTCTTCCTGACTTGTCATCCATGAGCGCTTCAAAAAAGAACAAGTCAGGAAGAGGGGCTTGCCCGCGCCTACAGTTGAGTCGAATAAAGAAAGGTTCCCGATATGGATATAGAAAACTTACGCGACATGTGCCGGAAGTTGCCGGCGGTGACGGAAGATATCAAGTGGGGCCACGATCTGTGTTTCTCCGTGGCAGGGAAGATGTTTTGTGTTGCTGGACTGGAAGGGCCGCTGACTGTTTCTTTCAAGGTTAAGGATGAGGAGTTTGACGAGCTATCAAACTCGCCGGGAATGCGTCCCGCGCCTTATGTCGCGCGTTATAAATGGGTGCTTGTCGAGGATCCGAGTTGTCTCAATCGCAAAGAGTGGACGCACTATGTGAAGCAGTCGTATGAGTTGGTGCGCTCCAAGCTACCCAAAAAACTCGCGAAGCAGCACGGACTCGTTTAGCCACAAAGAAGCACAAAAACACAAAGATGATTTTGTGGTCTTGTGCTTCTTTGTGGCTATACATGATTCTATGACAACACAGATTGCAATCGTTCTCGCGCTGCTAATCGTCGCACTCGTTCTGTTTAGTCTCGAACGGATACCGATCGAGGTGGTCGCTATTCTGCTGGTGATGGCGCTGGTTCTCACCAACACGCTAACTGCTGCCGAAGCCTTCGCCGGATTTGGCAACGACATCGTAATAACAATCGCCGGTCTCTTCATCCTTACTGGCGGGCTCGCCAAGACGGGCGTGATCGATCTGGTTGGACGCCGCTTACACCGAACCGCGGGCGACAGTGAGTTTCGCATGACGGCGCTGATCATGTTCGCCGCCGCGTTCTGCGCCGCTGTGATGAAGAACACGACTACGACGGCGATGTTTCTTCCGGTCGTGTTGGGTATCGCCGCACGCAGAAATATCAGTCCGTCAAAATTACTAATGCCGCTCGCGTTCGGAGCAATCCTCGGGGGAACGTGTACGCTGATCGGAACGTCAACCAATCTTGCCGTGAGTGGTGCGTTGCCGCGTTACGGAATTCAGCCGTTTACGATGTTTGAGTTGACGAGCGTTGGGGTGGTCATCGTCGGCGTCGGTATGTTGTATATGCTGCTGTTGGGTCTACGCCTGCTGCCTCGAAGAAGCTCGGCCGAGTCTCTCACTGAGCGATATCACGTCAGACAATACATCACCGAAGTCATCGTGCTGGACGACTCACCGCTTATCGGTAAAACACTGGCCGAGGCTCGCATTGGTGACGAGCTCGATCTAACTGTGCTGGGAATCTTGAGAGGTGAGGAGCACAGGATTGCGCCCAGTCCCCGGGAGCAGATAAAGGCTGACGATCTGTTGCTGGTCCAGGGACGTGTCGAGGACATTCTCAAAGTGAAAGGTGAAGCCGGTATCGAGATTAAACCAGACTTCAAGTTGAACGATTCTTATTTGGAAGGTAAAGACACAGAGCTCTTCGAGACGATGGTCCCGCGTGGTTCTGACTTCATCGGCCGCACATTGAAACGACTCGATTTTCAAAGGCGGCACGGAGTCGTTGTACTGGCAATCAACCGTCACGGAATAGATCTGCTTTCGAAGATCAGCAGGGTACGACTGCGGTTCGGTGACGTTTTGTTAATACAGGGAAGTCGCGAACAGGTTGAAGCACTTGCGGCCGATGGTCATGTATTGCTCTTGGAAGAAATCTCCGAGAAACATCCGCGACCGGAAAAGCAACGTTGGGCGTTACTGGCTTTCGGAGTCTTTCTTTTCTTCTCGCTCACGCATCTGGTTCCGTTGCCGATCGCGGTACTGCTTGGCGTCATGCTCCTGCTTGCTTCGCGGTCTGTGCGCATGTCGGAAGTTTACGAGGTCATTGATTGGCGACTGCTGATTTTGATTGCGTGCATGATGAGTTTTGGTGTGGCGATGGAAAAGACTCACTCGGACCAGTACCTCGCGGATTTGATCGTGCGAGCTACGGGCCAATATGGACCAGTTGCCGTACTTGCCGGGTTCTTCCTTATGACAGTGGCTCTGACGCAGCCGATGTCGAATCAGGCCGCGGCGCTCGTGATGCTTCCAATATCGGTGAAGACGGCGCTCGCGCTCGGGTTAAATCCGAGAACGTTTGCAGTGACTGTTACGTACGCGGCTTCGTGCTCTTTTCTCACGCCGCTCGAGCCCGCCTGTGTCCTTGTTTACACACCCGGACGTTATCGTTTTGTTGATTTTCTGAAAGTGGGTTCGCTGCTAACGATCGCGGTATTTGCGATCGTGATCTGGTTAGTCCCGGTTTTTTGGCCGTTCCATTGAATACGAGCGGGGCAAGCCCCCCTTCCTGACTTGTTCGCCTAAGGTTGTAGATTTAATTTCAACCGATCTTCTGCGAGTCGATCGGCGGCCTCGTTGGGTGTGATGCCTTGTTCTTGTGCGCTTTGGAAGATCTTCAGGACCGTATCGTAAATGGCATTTATTTTTTCCAGCGATTGCTCTGGTGTCCAGCCGAGTAGCTCGACACAGCCATTCAACACGCCGCCGACATTCGCGACGTAGTCAGGAGCGTACAGAATACTTCGATCGCGAAGCATGGCCCCATGTCGCTCTTCGAGCAGTTGGTTGTTCGCCGACCCTGCCACGACTTGAACTTGCAACTGCGGAATCGTTTCGTCATTCAGAACACCACCGAGCGCGCACGGTGCAAAGACGTCAGCTTTCACGCTGAAAATCTCATTTGGTTTGACGGCCTCCGCCGCAAACTCGTTAACGACACGTGAAAGGTTTTCGCTGTTTACATCAGTAGCGATGAGTCTTGCCCCCGCGTCATGCAGCAGTTTCGCCAAATGGTATCCGACGTTTCCACAACCTTGAATCGCGACTGTTAGTCCAGAGAGCTCAAACGTGTTCCACAGAAATTGACTCGAAGCTTGAATCGCGCGATACACACCACGCGCCGTGTACGGCGAAGGATCACCTGAGCGCCCGATCAGACCCGCGACGTGTTGAGTTTCAAGACGAACAATCTCCATGTCTGCAGGACTGGTCCCGACATCTTCCGCCGTGACGTAACGGCCTTTTAGCGTCTCGACGAAACGTCCGTGCGCACGTAGCAGAGCGGTGCGATCACGCGCGGAATCGTTGCCGATGATGATCGACTTGCCGCCTCCGAGCGGGAGTCCTGCGAGCGCTGACTTGTAAGTCATGCCGTGAGACAGGCGTAGGGCATCGGTGAGTGCTTCTTCTTCACTATCGTAATTCCAGAAGCGTGTGCCGCCGACGGCTGGACCAAGCGCGGTGCTGTGGATGGCGATGATGCCGTGGTAACCGATGGCATCATCGCGTCCGATCAAAACCTGTTCGTGTGTGTTTGTTAATTTTTCGGTGATGTTCATAAATTTTTGAATGATTTAGGTGAACCCACCAGTACGATAAAAAAATGAGAGTTGTTGCAGGGATTGTGAGGACCGGAACAGCGGGGGCAAGCCCCTCTTCCTGACTTGTTCATTCTTCTGACTTATTCTCCTTCTCAACTCATAAAGTAGAACAAGTCAGGAAGAGTGGCTTGCCCCCGCTGCTCATGTATCAATCACGGCGCAGCCGTGGCGGGGAGTTTCTTGAATGATTTCTCAATCATCTTATTTAAAGCTTTTTTATCTTTTAGCACTTTACTCGCCGACATGGGTTTGGTGAACGCAAGCACCTCGCCACTGCGCGCGTCGACAATCCCGACAGTGATCGTCGCAAATGGAAAATCAAGATCGAAGATATTGATTATCGAGAACGCAGTCTTGCCTTTAGTGAACATTCTGCCTTGCCCGCGAATGAACACGAGCACATCCGCTTCCTTGTGAACATTCAAAAGCATCACTTCATCGCCAAGCGTGAAGCGAGCCTTTTTTACGTCCTTCGATTTGTCGACAAGCTTCGGCAGCAACGCATCGTAGCGTGTTTGTATATCAGCGAGTTGATACTTGCGACTGTCGTCCATCGACGCCGGTTCAAATTGATTCGCGACGACACTGATCTTCTTTTGCTGTAGCGCGTAGCCCACCGCCTCCATCACGCTGCTGCTTATGTCAGCGGATTCGGCGACCATCATCTCCGAGCCTTTTGCGCTCTCTTTAACTATCTCCACCTTGGCCGGAAGAATGGCGGCACTGTGAATCGTTACCTTCTTCTCAAGGATTTTTGGATTTAGATACTGGGCTTCGGCTGTTGCAGCAAACAACAGAATTACAAACACCAAACGAACACATAGTCTCATTCGCCGTCCTCCGTGTGGTCAGTTCATCGACTCTCTTAGCACTGCAAGCCGTCGTCGAACTCTCTCGGTGTCGATTGCGTTAGGCGCTAATTCAAGGTACTTCGCGTACTCACCCGCCGCCTCCGGTTTTCGATTTAGCCGCTCGTACAGCATCCCCAAACCGCGATGCGCCCCCGCGTTGAAACGATTTAACTCGAGCGCGCGCAGGAACAACGTCTCTGACTTCTCGCTGTTTATCTTCCATGCTTCCTGGCCTTCAGGAGTTTTTAGAAGCTCGGCGTCTTGTTCTTCGAGTGTGCGTTTGGAGCGGGTTTTGGCGGCTTTTTTCTTCGCGCCGGAAGTGCGTTGTTGATCCGTAAGCTCGGCATTGCGTGGACCAAGCATGCGATACGACTCGGCCAGATAGAAAACGTTCTCGGATGAGTCTGGATGCAAACTCAGAAGCTTTTGGCTGACAAACACCGCCGAGCGGAATCGACCTTCGTTAATAGCCAGTTCAACGTCGTGCCGGTCAGCGATCTCCATTACTGTGAGATAGTCGCTCTTCGCGGTTTTGGCTTCGTCTTCGGTGAGCTTCCGTGCGTCGGCACTGATGCTGCTGGTCGTGTAGTTGACGCGTTCCTGAAGTTTAGGGTGATCGCTGTAGAAAGAGTTAAATTGTTCGCCCTCGACGTCTCTTTGCATTGCCTTGAAGGAGCTAGGCATTCCGTCGGGTACAAAACCCGCGGCGGTCGCGTACTTCATGCCTTCGAGGTCCGCTTCTTTCTCCTGGTCCTTACTGTAGCCGAGTACACTGATGGCGAGCATGAACGGTGAGACTGAGGCGATCAAACTAATTGCCAGTCCTGCTGGTCCACCGATCGGATTCCAGTTTCCAATCGTGTTGATGATATTCATGGTCAGCATGATCTTTCGCAGAGTGCGATTCCGAAGATATGTGTGCCGTTCGGAAACATGCGTGATCTCGTGAGCGATCACGGCAGCTAGTTGGTTCTCATCATCCAGCAGCGCCAGCAATCCGGTGTTGATGTAGATTGACCCGTTTGGAAGAGCAAACGCGTTGGGAACCGGATCACGCAGCGCGCGAAACTTCCATTCGACGTTTTCCAGCTTCTTGTCAGCGACGACGGCCATTCCCACACGATTCAAATACGCGTCCAGGTTGGTCTCGTGAAAGACCGCGCCTTCCTTTTCGAAACGCTCGTCGAGCAATTTGATTTCGCTGAGCAGGTCGAGGTCTACCTTGCCAAACGCGAATTTCTCGTCTTCAACCGGTTCGAACGTGCTCGGCACACGTGCGCCTACCGGCAAGGATGTAAGGATAAGACAGAGTGTCAGTAGAAAGATTTGAGAATACCTTTTGGGGTTCAAGGCAGTACCTACTGGGCTGTGGGATTGAACTTCGAAAACTCGGAGCTACCCGGCGAGTTCGTCGGGGAGAGTATAGCCACAAGAGACACAAAAAGCACAAAAGATTTCTCTGCGTGATCTCGGCGTCCTCTGCGCCTCTGCGGTAAAAAGGAAACGAAAAACCATGTCAACCGCAGAGGCGCAGAGGACGCCGAGATCAC
>DATFDT010000314.1:0-6674 GCA_035251975.1 Pyrinomonadaceae bacterium
ACCCGTCTCTCGGCAACACGAACGGGTGGCCACAGAGGGCCACCCCTACAGTTGTTCATTCATAGCGCAGTGCAACTAACGGATCGACTTTCGTCGCGCGACGCGCAGGAATGTAGCAGGCCAACAGCGCCACCATCACAAGCACCAGCGGGACGGTGGCAAACGTCAACGGATCTGCCGCCGTCACTCCAAACAACAGCGAGCTCATCAAACGTGTGAGCGCAAACGACGCTATCAACCCGATCGCAACACCAACAAACGTCAACCCCATTCCCTTCTTCAACACGAGCAACAGAATATTGCGCGGCGTGGCGCCGAGCGCCTGTCGCACGCCGATCTCGTTAGTATGTTGCGTGACGAAGTACGCCAGCACACCGTAAATGCCGAGCGACGCGAGTAACAACGCGAGCGATGCAAAGACTACAAGCATGATCATTCCCATGCGACGCTGACCCGCTTCCGTACCGAGCACTTCCGCCATCGTCGCAACGTTGGATACAGGCTGGTCCGGATCCACTTCGCGAATGATCTGTCGCACTGCACCAGCGAGGCTTGACGTGTCGCCACTCGTTCGAATCGCGAGGTCGCGTGGTATGTATCCAGGCCAGTCCGTGATCTGCTGGTAAGGGATATACATCTCAGCTTTAACCGGCTCATCGATCCCCATCTGACGAATGTCCGCGACAATTCCGACGATCTCTTTCCACTGTTTCCCCGGCTCCTCAGGGTCGCCAACCTTGAAACGGCGACCGAGCGCGTTCTCGCCGGGCCAATACTGTCGCGCCATCGTTTCGTTAATGATCGCAACCGGCAACGACTGCGCGTTATCACTACTCTCGAAGTAACGTCCCTGGCGCAGCGGAATGTTCATCGTCTTGAGGTAGTTGGCGCTAACCTCCCGATGATTGGCGTCGTAAGCCATGCCCGGGATCGGCGTTGCAAGTCCTTCGGGATAAAACCCACTCGTTCCGCCCTTCCACGCGAGCGGTATGGATGTGGAATAACCCGCCGCAACCACGCCCGGCAGATGCTCGACGCGTTGCAGCACCTGCTGGTAATAGTTATCGCGTCGCTGCGGCTCTTTGTATTTCTCGAACGGCAGAATCGTGCGCATCGTGAGTATCTTTTCCGGCTCGAGCACTGAATACTGCCGGAAGAGTTGAAACAGCGTTTGAATCAGCAGACCTGCGCCGACCAGCAACACGATTGACAGCGCCACTTCAAACACGATCATCGCGCTACGCAAACGCCCAGTCGAAGTCACACGCCCGCTGCTCTGCTTCAACGCATCGTTCAAATCGAAGTTTGCAGACTGAAGCGCGGGCACGAGACCGAAGATGATTCCGGTGATAATTGAAACCGCGATCGTGAAGACGAGTATTCGCACGTCAAGCTTCAAGCTCGTCGCTAACTCCATCTGTTCGGGAACAAGACCTTGCAGGAAAGTAAAACTCGCATAAGCCAGCAAGGATCCGAGCACACCCGCCGCGACCGCGAGCAGCAAACTTTCGGTCAGCAGTTGTCGAATAACGCGAGGACGTCCCGCGCCCAACGCAAGTCGCAGTGCGATCTCTTTACGACGTCCAACCGCACGCGCCAAAAGCAATCCCGCAACATTCGCACACGCGATCAGCAGCACAAATGCAACCGCCACCAGCAACACGATCAACGAGCCACGCGCATCGCCCACAAACTCATCGCGCACCGGCATCACGACGACGCCCATCTTCCCTTCCATCGTCTCTTCTGGATGGTCAGTGGAAATCCGGCGCATGACGGCGTTCATGTCAGCCTGCGCTTGCGTCACCGACACGCCGGGCTTCAAGCGCGCCACCACCACTAAATAGTGACCACCGCGATTGGCCCAATCCTCCTGAGTGAGAGCCATCGGCACCCACACGCGCACGTCCTTCGCAAAAAACTGAAAACTCGCAGGCATCACGCCGACAACCGCATGCTTCTCGCCGTCCAGCAGAATCTCCCGATTGAGTATGCTCCGATCGCCGCCATAGCGACTCTGCCAGAGTCCATAGCTGAGCACGACCGCTTTCGTCCCGCCGGGTCGATCTTCATCAGGCGTAAAGCTGCGACCGAGTAGTGGCTGCACGCCGAGCAGCGGAAAGAAGTTCGCCGAGACTGCATAGGCTGAGACGCGTTCCGGCTCTCCATCACCCGTGAGATTGAAGCTGGTCTCGTTACTCGCGGCCATGTCGGCAAACGACTGGTTCTGAGTTTTCCAGTCGACGTAGTTTGCCGGTGCGGGTGTGTTGTGCGGAAAGCCCGCGAAGGTGGCGTCTTCCCAAACGATCACGAGCTCTTCCGGTTTTTGATACGGCAGCGGCCGCAACAAAACCGCATTGACGACACTGAAGATCGCCGTATTCGCACCAATGCCGAGCGCGAGCGTAATGAGTGCAATAACCGTAAATCCAGGCCTCTTTAACAGGCCACGAATGCCATAGCGAATATCTTTGATTACTGTTTCCATGGCCTGTTAACACCGCCGCGAGCGCAAATCTGGCCTTTAAATCCGTGTCATCCGTGGTTACTTCAGTGCCTCCAATGGGTCGATCTTGGTAGCTCTTCGCGCCGGCACAAGACACGCGATAAAAACGACCGCAGTAAGGACAAAGGCCACCCCAACAAACGTCACCACATCGATCGGCTTCACACCAAACAATAACGTCGTCAAATAACGCGTCAACGCAATCGCACCAACAACACCGATCCCGATCCCGATCACTGCGAGTGCCATCGCACGACTTAACACGAGCTTGAGCACGTCGACGATCTGCGCGCCGAGCGCCATGCGCACACCGATCTCATGCGTCCGTTGCGTCACGTAGTAAGAAGTGACGCCGTAAATCCCGAGCATCGCCAGCAACATCGCCACACCAGCAAAAGCACTCAACAACAACATCGGCACTCTTCGCGGCGCCGCTGACGCAGAGACGACATCGTTCATCGTCTTCAAGTTGTAAGTCGGCACTGCCTTATCGATCACACGAATTGATTCGCGCACTGAACCGGCGAGCGCCGCCGGCTCTCCGTTCGTGCGCACGACGAGCGATAAGCTGCCCCACGTCGGATCCTGCGCGTACGGTATGTACATCTGGTTGCCGGCTTCTTTATCGAGTGTCGCCTTCGTATCACCGACAACACCGACAACTTCGCGCGGAAACTTCTCATCACGCCAGACCGCGAAACGCTGACCAATCGGGTTCTCGCCGGGCCACAAACGTCGCGCGAGGGTCTCGTTGATGATCACAACTTTCGTGCTATCTAAGTTGTCTTGATCGGTAAACAACCGCCCAGCCTTCAACGGAATTTGAAGTGCAGAGAAGTAATCAGGTGTGACCGGAAGATTTTGTGCATTCGTCTGTTCTTCATGCGTCAGCGGGCGACCTTCGCGAATCACACCACGCCAAACTTCATACGTGTCGCCGCCCAACGGCAAGCTGAGTATCGCGCCCGCGGACTTCACACCCGGCGTCGCTTTCACTTGATCGATGAGTTGCTTGTAGATCTGCGCGCGCGGCTCACCCGACTTGTACTTGCCCGGCGGCAGACTCAGACGCATCGTGAGAACGTTGTCGCCGTTGAAACCCGGATCGATATCTCTGAGGTGCAGAAAGCTTTTGATCAGCAGACCCGCGCCCGCGAGCAGAATGAACGAGAATGCGATCTCAGAAACAATGAACAGACTGCCGGCGCGATTGCGTCCACCGAACTGTGAACCACGCTGGCCGCTGTCTTTGAGTGTGTCGTTGAGATTGGGCCGCGAGGTTTGCAGTGCGGGAAACAGTCCAAACAGCAGACCAGCAAACACGGCTACGGCGAGCGTGACACTAAACACACGCCAATCGATTCCGATCTCTTCAACGCGCGGCGTGTCCGGCGGACTGATCGCGATCAGCAATCTGATCAATCCGAGACTGAGCGTGAAACCCACTACACCGCTCACGATCGAAAGCAGCATGCTCTCAGTCAGAAGCTGCTGCACGATCCGAATGCGACTCGCTCCCAGCGCTGTTCGTAGTGCGATCTCTTTTTGACGATAGACCGCGCGCGCCAGCATGAGATTCGCGACGTTCGCACATGCGATCAGCAGTACGAAAGCAACGGCGCCTAACAAGATCAGCAACGACGTCCTGAGCTCTCCAACGAGGCTCTCGCGCAGTTCAACGAGTCGCACGGTCCAGCCATTGTTTGTCTCCTCGTAGTTCTGCGCGAGACGCTGGTTGATCGTGTCCATCTCCGTCTGCGCCTGAGTCATCGAGACGCCCGGTTTCAGGCGCGTCACGACCGAGATGAAGCGGTTATCACGCGGCTGATCCGGTTCGTTCAAACCGAACGCGGTCCATGCTTCGGAATCTGCCGGATAATCAAATCCCGCAGGCATGACGCCGACGATCGTTGCGGCTTTTCCGTTGAGCGTTACCTTGCTGTTCACAACACTGGGCTCGCCACCAAACCGCCGCTGCCAGAGTGCATAGCTGATCACGACCACGGGCTCGACGCCCTGCTGCGCATCGGCGGCTTGCAACGTCCGACCATGAATCGGATTGGTTTTAAAGAGCGGAAAAAACTCGCCCGACACACCTGATCCGCGCACGCGCTCAGTCTCGTCGCCGACACTCAAAAACAGACCACCGGAAATAAACCCTGCGATCTGTTCGAACGATTGGCTCTGTTTCTGCCAGTCAACAATGTCAGGCATGGACATGTTGCTTCGCGTAATTCCCTGTCGCGGATTGATCCCGTAGAACAGCACGATTCTATTCGGCTCCGGGAATTGCAACGGCCGCAATAACACGGAATTCACAACCGTAAACATCGCCGTCGTCGCGCCAATACCGAGCGCGAGCGTCGCCACCGCAATCACCAAAAATCCCGGCCGCTTCAGAAAACTGCGCACCGCGAAGCGTAGATCTTTAATTAGTGTCTCCATGCTTGTACCTTTTCTCTGCGCAACCTCTGCGTTCTCTGCGCCTCTGCGGTAATTTGTTCTACGGCTAAGAGCACCGCAGGCGCAGAGAGCGCAGCGGTTGCGCAGGGATGAATTATTCGTTTCTTAATGCAATCAGTGGCTCCACCTTAGTCGCGCGCCGTCCCGGAACGTACGACGCAACCAGCGCCACGCCGATCAACAGCAACGACACGAACGTGAACGTCAGCGGATCCGTCGCACTCACACCGTAGAGCACACTCGTGATCGCGCGCGTAGCGAGAAACGCGCCAAATATTCCGAGTGCAGCGCCGATGATCGTCAGCTTCAATCCATGACCGAGCACAAGTTTCAACACGTCGCCCAACTGCGCACCGAGCGCGAGTCGCACGCCAATCTCGTGCGTGCGTTGCGCGACTGCATACGACGTGATCCCGTAAACACCGATCGCCGCAAGCATCAGCGCCACAAACCCAAACACACCTAGCACAGTCGCCGCGACTTTCGCCGGGAACAGCGCAAACTTCATGTGGTCAATCAACGTCTTCACATCGAAGAGCGGCATGTTTGGATCGAGCGACTGCACCTGCCCGCGCACCGCACCAAACAATCCTTCCGGATTGCCTTTCGTGCGAGCGACGAGAATCCCGCTCGAGTTGTAGTTCTGGGTCATCGGCGTCCAGACAAACGGGCGCGGCTCTTCCGCGATGTTGAAATACTTGCCCCCCTTCGCGACGCCGATGATCTGAACCCACGGTCCACTCGCACCTTCAAAACTAAATCGTTTGCCGACAGCTTCAGCAGGCGTTTGCAGCTCAGGCATCAAACGCCGGACAAAGTATTCGTTAACAACTGCTACTTGCCCAGTCTTTGCCTGGTCGGCATCAGTAAATTCGCGACCTTGCACGATCGGCGTGCCCATCGTTTTGAAGTACGTTGGTCCAACACTCGCCGTCATCGCCAACGGTGCATTGTCGCCACGCTCGGCAGGCTTGCCCTCGACGAAGATGCCGTTACTGTTGTAGTTGAGACTAAGCGGGATATAACTCATCACCGCCGCCGATTCGACTCCCGGCAGCGACTGCAGACGTTCCTGTAATTGCTTGTAAAACTGTTGCCCGCGCGCTTCGTCATAGCCTTGCAAGCCGAGATCGAACGACATCGTGATCGCGTTTTGTGTGTCGAAACCCGGGTTCATCGTTTGCAGTTGCTGCAACGTGCGAACAACGAGCCCGGCTGAAATCAAAACGATTAACGAGATCGAGATCTGCGCGACGACGAGCACGCTGCGCAGTTTCGTCTTCACGGCGCCACCTTGCGCAGCAGTGTCTTTCAAAGCGCCAACGAGATTCGGGCGCGTAGCCTGCAACGCCGGCGCAAAGCCAAAGATCACGCCCGCAGTGACTGACACCGCGAGTGAAAACAGCAACACACGCCAGTCGACACTTACATCGAGTGCGAGCGGAAAATCGATCGGAGGCTTGAGCGCCAACAACGCCCGGAGAATCCAGATTGCGAGCAACACCCCGACCGCGCCACCAGCAAACGCAAGCAAAACGCTTTCAGTGAGAAGCTGGCGAATCAAACGCAGCCGGTTCGCGCCCATCGCGAGACGGATCGCGATCTCCTTGCGGCGATCGGTCGCACGCGCGAGCATGAGTCCGGCAAGATTCGTACACGTCACGAGCAGCACCAAACCCACAGCCGCCATCAACACCCATGTAAA
>DATFDT010000315.1:0-14815 GCA_035251975.1 Pyrinomonadaceae bacterium
CTTGTGTGAAAGATCGTGACTATCGCAAAGACGATTGCGATCAGCGCAGCGACAAACCACGCCACCCTGCTCCCGGCAAAATTACAAAACGCCAATGCCAGCAACGCGCCGGCCACAAAGATAACTCTCCGCGCGTTCCAATACTTCCGACTAATCTGGTTGAGAAATTCCCCTCTGCGCCTCAACCGCGCGATTTGCTTGTCGAGCTGCTCGAAACGAGTCATGCTTGTCGAAAATACTAGTTTTTCGTCGGACACAAAAGGCACAAAGTTAAGGCCCGCCTCAAAAGATTTGTGGCTAACTATTTATGCGCACGGGGGTGTTGGGCACTCGGAGTCGTGGAGGTCGGGGGTGTGTTCGCGGCCGAAGGTTGTGATCAGGATTACGGAGCTGATGATTACTGCGGCGGCGATTAACATTTGACGCGTGAGTGGTTCGCTGGCGATCAGCCAGCCTAACAACACTGCCACTACAGGATTAACGTACGCGTAAGTCGCGGCGCGTGCCGGCGCTACATTGTTCAATAACCAACTGTATGCAGTGAAACCAACAAGCGATCCAAACACAAGCAAGTAGAAGAACGCGCCGATCGAAGTCCACGATGCGTTCGCAAGATTCAGGCGCAGAGGATCCCCCGTGACCACGGCCAGCAGCAAAAGCAACAAGCCACCGGCAAGCATCTGCATTCCCGCTGCCATGAGGGTCGACACGTGGAACGGTCGTCGATTCGAGTAGACCGATCCTGCCGCCCACGAGAACGACGCCATCAACACCACACCACCAGCGATCAGACTGGACTTTGAATGTCCATTACTTCTCAGACCATCACCCACAAGCATTGCCACACCAACGAGACCGATCAGCACTCCGAGTAACACTCTCCAATTCGGACGCTGGCGACTGATCGCCCAGTTGAGAACCACTACCCACAAAGGCTCCGTCGATACGAGCAACGCGGCCAAACTCGTGGCAACGTATCTCTCCGACCAGACCACCCCACCATTTCCACCAAGCAACAGCAAACTGCCAATCACCAACGCGCGACGCCACAAGTGGAGCGGCGGAATAAAACGCTCACCTTTCAGCACTGCCCACGTGAAGAGAATCAGCCCCGCAAGGGTGAATCGCGTCCCGGTCATCAGAAACGGTGGCAGAGTGTCGATGGCGAGACGGATCGCAAGGTAGGTTGAGCCCCAGAGCACATAAACTGCAGCGAAGGCTAGAACGATCTTTACGCGAGATGGTCGTGTCATCCAGTAAGGCTTTACAGTACCAGAAAGACGACTGGCCACAAAAAAGCAGAAACTTAGTTGAAAAGGACAAGTCGGGAAGAGGGGCTTGCCCCCCGCTGTTTCGAACCCAAGCAGCGGTGGGGCAAGCCCCTCTTCCTGACTTGTTCACTTTGGGGCTGTGTGGGGCGTTTTACTTAATCAGGCCGGTCGCGTTTATCTCGTTTGGGAGGTGGTTGCTTGTTCTCTTTGGGCGGCGGCCGCTGATCTTTCCTATTGTTGGTGATGACCTTGGCCGGTTCTTTCGGGGGTCGTTTATCCTGGTCTTTGCGCTGCGCAACTGCCCCGGCAGACACCATGCCGAGCATCGCAATAACCAGAAGTAGTTCTCGCAGTAACTTAATCATTTTTAGCCTCTTCTCCTCGAGCTAAGTTCCTGCGCAAGAGGGAGAAGGAGATGCGCTGACCGAGAGGCAGCAAGACAGGTGCCACGTATTTTCGGACGAAAAGTCTAACAAAACGCGCAGAAAATCGCACGGTTTCGAATTGAGCCGCACCTTATCGTGCGAGAGAGCCACGAAAGAGTTTAGACACAAAAAGGCACCAACTAACGTCTTACGGTGACGCTGAGCGTGCCGATGTTGCCGCTTGTGTCAAAAGTCCGCAGTGAGATCGTGTGCTCGCCTGATGCGAGGCTGCTGAAGTCGATTGAATAAACCTCGTGGCCGCTGTCGGCGATGCCATCATCCGGAAATACCGGCAACCACGCGGCGCCATCAAGACTCGCGTCCGCCTTCTTCACTTTGCCCGTCGCATCGTCAACTGAAAAGACCATGTGCACCGAGTCGCCCTTCAACTGCGGTTGGCCCATCGCTTTGACAACCGCAGGCGTGTTATCGATGTCGACCGGTTCACTCAAACGCTCGCCCGTGAGCTTCTGCCCAGGCGGATTATCAGGCGCGTCCGTCGCTACGACTTTAATGACGTAACGACCATCCGCGAGCGTCGCGCCGTCGATCGTGTAGAAGTTATCGCGCAGCTTGTCTTTCAAGAGCCGGAACGTTTGCTCATTCAACGCACGATAGTAGATCGCATACTCGAGCGTGTCGGAATTTCGATCTTCGGCCTGCCACTGAAACGACCGCGCACCTCGTTGATAGAAGCGTCGCGGCGGCACCTGGACCACTGGACCAAACACCGATGGATCCAATCCAGACGACTCAACATTAGGATCAGTCACAATCGGCATCTGCTGCAAACCCACTCCGATCGGCAACGCCGTAATCGACAACACCTCAGGCGCTACGTTGCGCGGCAGGTAAGCGACACTCACATCTTCAACCGACGACGGCACACCTCCTGAACCCGAAGCACGCACAGTCGCACGCCACTGTATAAAACGAGCGCGCGGGCTCGAGATCTGATTTCCGTCCGGGTTTCGATACGCAAGGCTCCATTCACTCCACGTCGCATCGGGACGCTCACCGTTGCCACTGCGAGTTTGCACTTCAACTGCACCAGTGCCGCGCCACCAGACACGGCCCCACGACGCAGTCAGTTTTGCATCTCTGACTGGCGATTCAAACGTGCCTTCAGTTACGAGTTCATTGCCAAAGCGAAACAGTTTTCCCTGGTTACTCGACGCTGCGTAGATCTGATCGTTTCTGACAAGCAGCGACGAGATCTGACCTTCCGGCGACTGCAACAGAAGCGTGTCGCGACCGTCATTCGTGACCGCGTAGATGCGACCCTTGTCGGCTGTGCCGATCAACACGCTGCCCGGTTGCAATGCCGGCGCAATCGCGAAAGCAGTTACAGTTGCTGAACTCCAGACGACGTCAGTCGCGCCGTCAGGAAGTATGCGAAACACTGCGCTGCGCGCGGTTGAAACATCACTACGACTGCGCGTCTGGCCCGTTTGACCTGAAATCGGCGTGCCGCTCTCGTCGATCGCTGTGATAGTCACGGATGTAGTTGGCGTACCGCCTTCGGTTGTTTGCGGCTGCGCAACTGCAGGTGTTGAGGGTGGTCGCGCGGTCGCAGCCGAATCGCTGAGCGCGAGAGCGTAGATCGATCCATCGGACGCTGGCGCAAGCGCATGGATCTCGCGCAGTTGCGTGTCGAAGAGTGCGAAAGTCTTGCCTTCAGGCGACACTCTCAAAACGAGTCCGCCCGAGTCAGTGCCCGCGATCAGATCACCTTGCGGCGTGACAGCAAGCGAGATGACGTGCGTTTGATTTGTACTGACGAGTAGAGACGACTCAGGATTCGCATTTGCCGCGCGCACACGATAGAGCTTGCCACTATCACCCGTGCCGACCGCGAGCGAGCCGTCAGGCATTACTGCCAGCGACCAGATGTATTTGTCGCCCGGATCGAAATAGACGTCGGCCTTGCCATCAGGTGTGATGCGATAGACCTTACCGTCAGGCGACGTGCCCGCGTAGATCGCACCATCACGCGCAATCGCGATCGCAGTCACGTCCAACTCTGCTGCGTCGTAAAGCAGCGAGCCACTGCCAGCGCTCGAGACCTTAAAGATCTTGCCGTCGTGTCCGGTGCCGAGATAAACATTGCCCTGACTGTCGATTGCACTGGACCACACATACGTTTGCTGCGTGTTGTAAATCTCATTGAGCTTTGGCGCCAGCATCAGCACACCGGTGTCGGTGATCGACACTCCGCGCGAGTCGCCTCGCAACAGCTCTGTGCGGCCGCTCGTCTCCCAAACAACCGGTTGACCGGCTTCAACTGTCAATACAAAAAAGGTGAATAAGATTGCGAGGGTGGTTAGTCGTTTGATGATCATCTGTAGCTCAGGTTCCTATGTACTTGGCGTAAAGCGAGCGAGCAGTGGCGATTTCGTCTGTGCCGCGAATGATCGAGCGTGCATCCTGAAAGACTGTGAGCTCGAAGTTTCCGGTCTTGAACCGCAGGAGATATTCATTGAACTTCACTTCACCGGCGCGCCTCAGTCTTTCGGCGAGCGTGGGGAAGTTTATGCGTGTGGGCCGAGTCGGCGAGATCTGGATCGCATCGCGACCACAAAGCACTGCCGCGCCTTCGTCTGCGGGTGATAACGTCTCGTAAAGTGCAAGACCACACGCCGGACAATCCTCGCGACGTTTGCTGGTCCCGATTCGTCTCCAATCATTTTCCCACACGTCAAACTGCATCAACGATCCGTGTAGTGCGTCGAACTGTCCGGTGATCAATTTGAGAGCTTCAGAAACCTGCACTGCCGAAACGATGTTGATGATCGGCATGATCACTCCTGACGTGTCGCAGGTCGGAGCACTCGCGGCGGGCGGAGCTTCTTCGAATATACAACGCAGGCAGGCGGTTTGATGCGGCCGAATGGTCATCGTGACGCCATACGACCCGACCGCAGCGCCGTAGATCCAGTTTACGTTGTGCTTCACTGAAGCATCGTTGATGAGGTAACGTGTGGAGAAATTGTCAGTGCCGTCAATTACGACATCGCACGTTTCGACAAGACGCTCGACAGTCGAATAATTGACGTCAATTATGTGAGGCTCGACTTCGATTCCGGAGTTGATTTCCCGCAGGTGGTTCGCGGCGGCGATGGCTTTCGGCAGACGCTGCTCGGCGTCACTCTCCGTGAACATCGTCTGCCGCTGGAGATTTGAAGGCTCGACGAAATCCCGATCTACGATGCGCAGGTGGCCCACACCCGCACGCGCCAACGCTTCAGCATGGGCCGAACCCAGCGCACCGCAACCGACAATCAATACTCGCGCGGCCAACAGCCGTCGCTGTCCTTCTTCACCAATTCCACTGAAGAGAATCTGTCTGCTGTAACGATCGTCCACCGCTCTCAGTATAGCAGTGAACAATCACCGGATGCTTCTCTGTGCAACCTCGGTGTTCTCTGTGTCTCTGTGGTGTGGTTTTACTCGGGATTCAGCAACCACAGAGACACAGAGAACACCGAGGTTGCACAGAGAAATCTCAAACCAGGGTAATACTGATTACGCCATGATGCCGTAGCGCTTGATCTTCGCGTTCAGTGTCGTGGGCTTCAGACCCAGTAGCTTCGCGGCGCGCGTCTGGCTGCCCGAAGTGCGGCCGAGCGCGGTGCGAATGAGACTTACTTCAAACTGCCTGACCTCGTCCGAAAAACACGCGCCACGCTTGATGTCCACCGGCCTTGAGATGGCCAGCGATTCGACTTCATCCAAAAGTTGTAGAACCGTTTCACGTAATGTGTTTAGCCGCACATCGACGGTTGAGCCGTTGGGGGCCTCCTCAATCGACTCGTTCCTGTTTTCTTCCAACCCTAAGATTGATTCGCTTGTCATATTTCCTCCGAGAAATTTTGCGGCAGCAACCGCTCACCGCCTGGGCCGACTTTGGGGAGTCTTTGGTGCGCCTGCAGACACAAATATAACTAGAGTTTTCACGGAAAAATTCCGTTCTGTGACGGAACGGCTAATTTTTGGGATGGAGCGGTATATAACCGCAAAAAGTCGTAAAGCGAAGCAAATGGGGGACACAAAAGAGCACAAATTTAAGGACACAAAGAAGCACAAATTTCTAAATGAGGAATTTTTGATATTAGCGATTTGTGCCTTTTGCGGCTTTCTGTTTGTGCCTTTTGTGATCTAGATCGTATTTCCGACGGCGCCCTGGAAGTTTGCGCGGTAGTTGCGGCTGAGAGTGAGCTCTTTCCCGTTCTCCATGATGATGCGGTACTCGCCATGAAACCACGGCTGCATCTCCTTGATGCGATCGATCTTCACGATTGCGGAACGATGAATCCTGCGGAACTGGCGCGGGTCGAGTTGTTCTTCCAAACTGCTGATCGTCTCGCGCAACAGATAGCCTTTCTGGTTGTCGTAGACGCGGACGTAGTTTCCTTCCGACTCGATGCAATGCACGTCCTGTACATTGAGAAAGAAGACGCGCCCGCCGTTTTTGATCACGAGTCGCTCCAGATGGCGCGGTCCACTTTTCAGCTCTTCGAGTAAGGCGAGAATATGCCGGTCTCGTTCGCCAGTCTGATCGAGTTTGATCTGTTCCTTGACTCGTTGCCAGGCGGCGTCGAAGCGCTCGTGGTCAAAAGGCTTGAGCAGGTAATCGAAGGCATGAACCTCGAAGGCGCGCACGGCATACTGATCGTAAGCCGTCACGAAGATGACGTACGGTGTCGATTGCGGATCGAGCGACTCGAGCACCTCGAAGCCGCCGAGTTCTGGCATTTGAATGTCCAGAAAGACGAGGTCCGGCCGTTGCGACTTGATCGTGTCTACTGCTTCACGACCATTCGCACACTCCGCAACTATCTCGACGTCCGAATCCGCGGCCAACATCTCGCGAATCATGTCGCGAGCAAGTGGTTCATCGTCGACGACCAACGCGCGAATACACCTTGCGTTCGTCACTTTGCCTCCTAACAAAACGTGAATAACGCAATGAACGGGTGAAGTAAGGTTACTCAGTGAATGAACACCATAGTCAAAACACTTGTGGCGCTCCCCGCTGGTTACGATGGATTTGGATGCCAGGTTTCGTTGTTGAGATACCGGGTGGAAATAATTTTTCGGATCCACGAGAAAGTGGATGTCGATGGCGAGTTAATGGACAGGATTCACAAGATTTTTCAGGATGAACAAGATTTATCCTGTGAATCATGGAAAATCTTGTAAATCCTGTCTAAGTCTGCCGCGGTATTTCGAGGGCGACGACGAGGCCTCCGGTCGGATTATTCAGCATCTCGAATCGCGCCGCAGTGCCGTAGAGTCCGGCAAGCCTCGCCTGTGTGTTTGCCAATCCCAATCCTTTGCCGCGCCGCGATTCGAGAATCCTCTCCGCATCAATGCCGGGGCCGTTGTCTTTCACTTCAATACGCACCACGCCGTTGCGAGGCGCCGCAGTAACTTCAACACGACCTGACGTCGAGTTTCCAATCGCGTGGCGCATCGCGTTCTCGACGATCGGCTGGAGTATCAGGTTCGGAACGCGCACGTCCAATACATCCGGATCGACGCGAATGTCAGTGGTGAGTCGATCCTGAAAACGAATTCGCTCGATTTCGAGATAGCCGTTGAGAAACTCGATTTCCTGTTGCAGGGTGACTTCCATCGATCCGGAATTCTCTAGCGTCAGCCTGAGAAAGTCGCCGAGCCTCGTGATCATCTTGCGGGCGGCTTCCGTGTCTTTACTCAGCAACGCCGAGATCGAGTGAAGCGTGTTGAAGAGAAAATGCGGGTGCACCTGCATCTTCAGCGCTTCTAGCTGCGACTGCACAAGCTGCGTGCGAAGCTCGGAAGCTTTCAGCTCGCCCTTGCGATAGCTGTTGTAGTAACTGAACGCGTGACTCATCAGCAGTATCGTCCAGTAGACCAGCAGCCATTTTTCGAGGTTGATGTAAACAAACCTAAAGGTCAGGAACGCTGAGATATATTCCGTGCGTTCAAAAATGACCATGAGGGCAAGGTGATGAAGCGCGAGTAAGACGCTGCTCAAAATCAAACTAAAGAAAAAGTGAAAAGCCACGCGGCGCAGCCAATTTTGCCGCTGAATGCAATAGCGGCGCGCCAGCCACAGAACGAGCGGCGTAGCGAGCGCCCAGAGATAACAAGCTGACGCCTGCCCCAGCAATTCGCGGCCGTAGCCATATTTCCTGGGCTGCGCACTTGCGGAGGACATTACGTAGACCTGGGAGGTGAAGAAGAGTGTGACGATCGTCCACACTCCCCAGATCAACGCATAACGTACCCAACGTTTGGACAGTATCGATTCTGTGTCATCCATTACAGGCTCGCTCACTGGGTTCACGGCGCGGGACGCGGGAGGTACTGAGCATGCTGACGCCGAGCAATCCCGAGGTATAGTCTCATGTAACGCCGAAAGGGAGAACTTTGTGACCAAAAGGACTGATTACGATGCAGTCAGGCCTTAATACAAAAAATCCGTGTTCATCCGCGAAAATTCGTGGCTAAACTTCCTGCCTGTCCACAACTCAAACTGCAATCCAGCCTGCGCAACGAGCATTCCGAGGCCGCCAAGCGTTACGCATCCAGCTTCCTGCGCTTCACGGAGGAGTAAGGTCTCTCGAGGATTGTAGATGAGATCATAGACGCAGCGGCTGCCTGATAATTGTTCTCGAGTTACGGGAGATTGATTGATGTATGCGCCGGAGCCGAGGGGCGTCGTGTTGATTACGAGGTCATAACCAGCAAATGATGCCTCGTTGAGCGACATACATGAAATTCTGAACAAGTCAGCAAGCGCCTGGGCCTTCGGAACATTACGCGCAAACAGCATTACATTTGCGTTTTGTCGCTGCAACGCCCAGATGGCTGCACGCGCAGCACCGCCGGCGCCGATGATCGCGACTTTCGCGTCACGCAGAGTCGTGAATCTCCTGAGCAACGGATCGATAAAGCCGGCAGCGTCGGTGTTGTAGCCCAGCAGTCGATCGCGTTCAACTACCACAGTGTTAACAGCGCCGATTTCTTTACCATCACAGTCGATCCAGTCGAGACATTCCATCACTGTTTGTTTGTATGGAGCAGTGATACTGAATCCGCGGAGGTTCCAGTTTAGCTCGCGCGTACGTGGGTGGACCATGCGTTTGAAGAACTGGACGGCGTCGTGTACCTCAAACGGAAGATAAACGCCGTTCAGTTTTTCTTCTAAAAAAGCGGTGTTGTGAATGCGTGGCGAGACGGAGTGCATCACCGGCATGCCTACCAGTCCGCAGATCATCGTTTCGTCGTCGATCGTGTCGAGGTGATAGAGCGAGCGTAGCTTGCGGGCGTTGACCTGTCCGGGTGCGGTTGTGCGTGCATCGTCGAGTGCGCCGTAAGTGAGAAAGGAGCCGCGTGATGGGCCAAGCACGCGTGTTGCAATGCCGGCGTTGCCCATTGCGATCGCGATGATTTCTCTTCCGTCGCTACGAGCGCGATCGAGAAGTTGAAAAACTGGGAGGCAGTCGAGGATGTCTCTGGCCTGCACAGCAATCTTGATCACTGCGGCTGGTGTCTGAGCCAGGCGTTCGTAGATTTGGTCGAGATCTTTGGGAACGCCTGAGAAGTCGTGATGAGAGACGATCACGCGTGACCAGTCGGGATCGAGATCGTGGACCAGATCGCCTTCAATATCCCACCACACCGATTCGCCGCGCGGAGCTGAAGACCAGAAACGTCGTCGCTCTTCCCGAGTTAATTCGCGATACCCACCTTGCTCTGAGGGACGAAAGGTGAGAATCAAAGGTCGCGTTATCTCTTTGAGGTTATCTGGAATTTCATCCAGACAATCGAGACGCAGCTCAATCCAGTCACCCAACTCACACGCACTCCGCAGCGCGTCGAGATCCTTCTCGCACACAGGGACGCAAACACGAGCTAAACGTTTGTGATTCACAGAAAAGAATTAAACAGCGGGGGCAAGCCCCTCTTCCTGACTTGTTCTTTTCTTTGATTCAAGTTCCATTGGATGATTTGAGAAACTGAGAATAGAACAAGTCAGGAAGAGGGGCTTGCCCCCGCTGTTTTGGTCCTAACGCCGTTCGTGATCCAAATGACGGGTGGGCGCTTCAACTCCGAGATGACGCGTGGTGCCTTCAGTGACACTCGAAACCGGAGCCCTCAATCCTTCCGGCGGTCGCGGCGTCTCGACAAACGCTCTACCAACCGGTGGCGGCGCGAGTGAAGCCTTCTTCGCATGTTCCTGCAAACGGATAAACTGCGCAAGCCCGGTCGCCATCAGCGAGAACGCCGGTATCAACATCCAAAACCACCACACCTGCCCGATGGTTCTCGATAGCACAATCGCGATGATGATAAATGCAATACCCAGGAAGAAATTCTTGAACGGCTGTTCGAGCGTGAGTTCCCGACCGCGCCTCGTCCGGCAGGCGCCATCAACTTCAGTCATCGGTGGCTGTGGCTGCACAAGCTGACCCGAGAGAGCCTGCGGCACCAGACTGATATTGGCTCCGCAACTACGACAAAAACTCGCGCCGTCAAGATTCTGGGTAGCGCACTTAGGACAGAACATCTATTTTTCGCCTTTCAGGTTGAGTGTTCGCTGGCGTCTCGCCTCGTAAAGCAACACGCCCGCCGCAACCGAGACATTCAACGACTCCAATTTGCCCGAGACAGGTATACGCACGAGGGTATCGCAGTGTTCTCTGACCAACCGGTGCAGGCCGTGCCCTTCGCTTCCGAGAAAGATCGCGGACGGCAATCGCCAATCCCAATCCGTGTACAACTGTGTTGCCTCAGCCGCGGCCCCAACCACCCAGATGTTACGTTCTTTCAACTGCTCTATCAATCGCACGAGGTTCGTCACACGCGCCACGGGAACATACTCGAGCGCGCCCGCAGCAACCTTCGCGACGACGCTCGTCAGGCCGACGGCGCGCCGCTCTGCAATGAATATTCCGTGAGCGCCCGAACACTCTGCAGTTCGCAGGATCGACCCCATGTTGCGTGGATCTTCGAGTCCATCAAGTCCGAGCACCAGCGGTGGATCGTCGGTTCCGATCTTCGCTTCGAGCTGGTCCAACAGGTCGTCCGCGGCGGCATAACGCGCAGCCGCTACACGCGCCACGACGCCCTGGTGACGCACGTCGCCAAGTGAGCGATCGATATCGAGACGCGGCACACGATGAACAGGCACGCCCTTCTCGCGCGCGAGATCGAGAAGTGACTTCAGACGATCGGGACGTGCGCTTTCAAGTATCGTGATCGTCTCGATCTGACGTTTACCCGCACGCAGCGCTTCGAGCACCGCATTTGGACCATAGATCAGATCCTGTGGACCTCTATTTGATCTATTCGACACAACCTCAGTTTATAAAGACGAACAAAAAATAGAACAACAGAAAATAGAACAAGTCAGGACTTGTTCCCATTGTGCATTTAAGTCCTTCTAAGAAAGTGGCGGCGAAGACGCGAGTAGCGTGTGAACTGGGTCTCGTTACTCTTCGTTGTTGCCATACCAATACTGCGCAACCCTGGTCGCTCGCGACGCCAGCCACTCGATTGCGTTTCCGGTTGTGTGCTCCACGCAAGCTCCAAAAGGTTTCGAACTCGCTGGTACGAATCATCAAACTGCGCGTTCAATGCTTTCGCAACAATGACTTTCTGCAATTTGCGGATATTTTCGTTTGCAACGAGCGCTTTCTCAGTCCCCAGACACGAGAAATCAAATCCGCTTGCACCCACACGCCACGTGAACGCATGCGTCGTCGTGTAAAAATCAATCACCATTTCGTCTCGGAAAAACTCATTCGTATCAATAATCTCGTTCTCCTTCTTACGCGTCATACGCTCTTTGATCTCGACCGTTGTTTCGATCAGTCGCGCTGTTAAGATCAAGATCACATCAGACCATGAGGTATCCGTTTCTTCCGTGCCTGAGTGATAAATCACCACGCGCTCATCATCAAAACTCATCGCTCTCACGCGCTTTACTACATTCGACAAACCGAGCTCTTCATCGCTAACAGTCACACACTTCAAACCGAGATCTCGCAACCTCAGCGTAACCAGCTCAGCCTCTTCACGACTCGCAGTCCGCGCCACCGGCATCGGTACGTTTTGCGATAGTAGCTGCTGCACATTCTCCGCCGAGAGCTTCACGAGGGCCGCTGCATCATTAATGACTTCCGCCGCCACGCCTTCTACAGGCAACAGGATGTTGTTGTAACCTAACTGGTGTTTCTCAGGCTGGCGCAGGACCGGTTTTCGCAAGCGCGCGGCAGATTCGGTTAATGGCAACGGAGCGACACAATAAAGACAACTTACTCGCGTAGGTGGATTAGCTCTCAAGCACTCCTCGCAACGAATCATTTGCTCTGCGGGGAAACCGAGCGGCTCCGAGGGTTCGACTGGTCCAAGGAAGGGAATGTTTTCGTTATCTTTAGGCAACAGCTCCTCCAAGTATTTTAATTATACGACGATGAGAAAATCTGAGGCGAAAAGAATGTTTGCTGGAAAATTATTGATACTAACACTCGCAGTCTTGACCACGGGCGCGTGTGCAGCATTCCAGCCAACTGATGCTAACGGTCCAACCGCTAATCGCCCGCAGTATCCGATCGCGTTGTCGGACGTCGGCGCGAGATTGGAAGAAGCATCAGTCGCGTGGTACCAGTTGTCGCAACGTTACGGTCTGCCGGGAAAGACCGAAGCGAACCTGCAACCATATACAGCAACACTCGAGAGCCTGCCGGCGACTCTGCCTGCGCCGATTTATCTACCAAAAGTCGGTTCGCAAACGGCCCCAACTGAAGAAGACACACGCGAGTCGCTGCGAAGGTTTATCGTCGAATGGCAAACACTAATCGGAGCGGAGCCGAATCAACTGTCGCTCGTGGAAAGAACTGACGAGCCATCGGGTGTCAAAGTAGCTCGTTACGAGCAACGGCCGTTTCGCTATCCGCTGCGCGGTGGCTTCGGCACTCTCGTGATTCGCTTTCGTAGCAATGGACAGCTCGTCGGATTTTCCAGCAACTGCATCCCTAACACTGATCGACTTCAGCCGGCGCTGAACGCTTTAACGCCAACGGTCACGGCTGAGCAGGCTGCAGATCACGTCAAAACGCTGCAAGTTTCGCTACCTGCGAACGCGAAAATCGAGGCGCGGCAGTTAGTCGTCTATGCCCAGCCTTCAAAAGTGCCTCCCAGCGGCCTGGAAATACGGCTGGCCTGGGAAATAGACGTCACAAACGGCCCCATTAGCAAGGTCTATCTGGACGCACTTTCTGATGAAATAATTGCAACAACTTAGTGACGGTCCATAACACTTTTCCAACTTGACCATGAGACGGCAAAGCAGCATTCTAGATTCTAAAAAACCAAGGGGTATATTCGGAGTCAGTTATGCACAATTTCGATCCCACTAATAACATTTCATGGCAGCTCGGACATCGCGGTAGAGTCGCAGTTTTTATAGACGGTAATAATCTTTTCCATGCCGCCCGTTTTCACAACATCGACATCGACTACAACAAACTGCTTCGCGTGTTGTTGGGTGATGGGCGATTGCTGCGGGCCTTCTTCTACACCGGTGTGGACGTTGGCGCTGAACGACAACAGGGCTTCCTCTTATGGATGCGTCGCAACGGTTTCCGCGTCATTCAAAAAGAGTTGAAGACCTTTTATGACGGTACACGAAAGGCAAATCTCGACGTTGAGATCGCTGTAGACATGTTGTCGCTGGCCGGGCGTTACGATACAGCGGTGCTTGTTTCTGGTGACGAAGATTTTGTGTACGCGGTCAATGCCGTTGCTTACAAAGGATGTCGCGTGGAGATTGCCGGTTTCCGCTCAAACACGGCGCCGAAACTGATCGACGTTTCCGACTACTTTATCGACCTCGGCGAGATTGCAGACAAAGTGCGCAAGGAGATTTCGCACGGAACGCGGTATGATGAGCACTGCCCCATGCCCGCGCCGTATCTCCAGGATCAAATGGAGATGCAGAAATCCCAGTCGGCTGACAGTTTCGAACAGGCGATACGAGCAGTGATCGAGGCCGAAATTGAAGAAGAGGCGGCGGAGTTTGAGGCGGCGACTGAGTTCATCAGGATCACCGACGATCATTAACCGCGAAGGATGAAAATCTTCACAGTTCAAGAGGCCAACGCGCTGCTTCCCGACGTTCGCAAGATCGTTGGGAAGATTCAGCGCGCGCATCGAAAACTCTCGCATTACCGCGAGGATGCGAAGAAAGCTTCGGAAGCAGCGGAACGCGGCGGTGGTGGATTTACCAATGGCGTCGCTTATGCGTCGGATTTGATGGCGCTGACTGCTCAACTCTCAGATTTGGAAGATCTCGGCGTCCAACTCAAAGACTTCGAGCGCGGCCTCGTCGATTTCCCTTCACTCCGCGACGGTCGCGTCGTGTTGCTCTGCTGGCAACTGGGCGAGGGCGACCAACTCGAATGGTGGCACGACGTCGACGCCGGCTTCGCTGGAAGAACGCCGCTCTAATTATCTGCCGTTCATCTGCGGCTTAACCCCTACTCCTGCATTATTTTCTCGTTGACCACTTAAAGTTATTCCTGATAGTATGCGGCCTCGTAATGGACGCATCCCCCAACGATTCAATTCGGCCAACTGAAAAGAAATCCACACTGATCGAGTTTCCGGGCGTGTCACGAAACTCTCTGCCTGAGTGGCGTAAAGAATTGAGCGAAAGGGTGCGCGAAGTGCAGGAAAAGCGCGCGCGCGATGCGGCTCGTGAGGCGGCCGAAGCTGAACGAAAGCGGGTCGAAGCCTCGATTAACCCTCCACCACAACTCGAATTATTGCCGCCCACGCCCATGCCGGCCATGAATCCTCTGGTCGCGGCTGCTCTCAAACGAATCGAAAGAGCACACCAAACTGCACCGGCCGAAAATCATCAGCCAGCAACCTCGTTGGCGACTGCCGTTGCCTACGCACCGGAACGAGAAGAAAACGAGATGAGCGAAACGGTTTCCCCTAACCAGCAACTCGCGTTTGAGCCGGAAGTTCCTGTTGTCGAAACACCGATAGTCGAGGAGAAAACACCTTACCTCGCGGTTGTGCCAGTCGTTGAAAAACCAATCCTCGAAGCGAAAGATT
>DATFDT010000316.1:0-9457 GCA_035251975.1 Pyrinomonadaceae bacterium
TCGACTGACGCGGGGAAGACATGGAAGCACATCGGACTAGAAGACACACGTCAGATCCCGCGCATTCGAGTGCATCCGAAGAATCCTGATCTGGTTTACGTCGCGGCGTTGGGCCATATTTTCGGACCAAACGATCAGCGCGGAGTTTTTCGTTCAAAAGACGGCGGCAAGACGTGGGAAAAGATCCTGAGTCGTGGGAACAAGGCCGGCGCGATCGATCTCATTCTCGATCCTTCAAATCCCAACACGATCTACGCAGGGTTTTGGGAAGTCTATCGCAAACCCTGGACGCTCGAGAGTGGTGGTCCAGGCGGCGGCATCTTTAAATCGACCGATGGCGGCGACACGTGGAACGAGTTGACGAAAAATCCCGGTCTGCCGAAAGGCACGGTTGGCAAGATCGGTATCGCAGTCTCGCCGGCGAATCCCGACCGCGTCTGGGCCATTGTCGAAGCTGAAGATGGCGGCGTGTTTCGTTCAGACAACGGCGGTAACACCTGGGCCAAGGTCAACGAAGAACGCCGGCTGCGCCAGCGCGCGTGGTACTACACGCGCATCTACGCAGACCCGAAGAACGCCGACACGGTTTACATTTTGAATACCGGCTTCTATCGCTCGAACGACGGCGGTCGCACTTACACGGGCATCGGTGTGCCGCACGGCGACAATCACGATTTGTGGATCGCGCCCGACGATCCGAACCGCATGATCGAGAGTAACGACGGCGGCTCGAATGTTACGTATAACGGCGGCCGCAGTTGGACCGAGCAGGATCAACCAACCGCGCAGTTTTATCGGGTCGCGCTCGACAACGACTTTCCTTACAACGTCTACGGTGCGCAGCAGGACAACTCGACTGTGCGCATCGCGAGTCGCACGACTGAAGGCGGTATCGGCACGAGCGATTGGTATGACGTCGGTGGTGGTGAGTCGGGCTGGATCGCGCCGTCGCCGAAAGATTCGAACATCACGTTTGCCGGATCTTATGGCGGTTTGACGACGCGCTACGATAAACGCACCGGCCAGCTACGCGACATCAATCCGTACCCGAACAATCCGATGGGCTCGGGCGCGGATGTCTTGAAGTATCGCTTTCAGTGGAATTTCCCGCTCGTGTTCTCGCCGCACGATCCGAACAAGCTCTATTTAGCCGCGAACGTGTTGTTCATGTCGATGGATGAGGGCAGCAGTTGGCAGATCATCAGTCCGGATCTCACGCGCAACGACAAGTCAAAACAGGCTTCGTCCGGTGGACCGATTACGAAAGACAACACGAGTATCGAGTATTACGGGACGATCTTCACGGTGATGGAATCGCCGGTGCAGGCCGGAACGATTTGGGCCGGAAGCGATGATGGTCTGGTGCACGTGTCGCGCGATGGTGGCAAGAACTGGTCGAACGTCACGCCACCGTCGAACATGATGCCGGAGTGGATCCAGATCAATTCGATCGACGCGTCGCCGCACGATCCCGGAACCGCATACGTGGCGGCGACGATGTACAAGTGGGACGACAACAAGCCGTATCTCTATCGCACGGGGGATTACGGCAAGACGTGGAAGAAGATCACGACTGGAATTCCCGATACGGCGTTTACGCGTGTGATTCGCGAAGATCCAAACAAGCGCGGGCTCCTTTACGCGGGTACAGAAACGGGAATGTACGTGTCGTTTGATAACGGCGAGCACTGGCAGTCGATGCAGTTGAACTTGCCGATCGTGCCGATCACTGATCTCGCGATTCAGAAACGGGAGAAGGAATTGGTGGTCGCGACTCAGGGGCGATCGTTCTGGATTCTCGACGATTTGCCGGTGCTGCACGAGATGATGGACGCCGGTGGTTTTAGCGCGGCAGGCGAGACAAAACTGTACAGGCCGAAGGAGAGTTATCGCATGCCCGGCGGTGGTTTTCCGTTTGGTCCAACGGCGACGCTCGGTAGGAATCCCGCGAACGGCGTGGTGGTTTACTACTCGTTGAAAGCAAAGCCAACTTCGGATGTCGATCTGGAGTTTTTAGATTCGGCAGGGAAGTCGATCAGGAAGTTTACGGCGAAGGCGAAGGCTGACGGTGCTGCTGCCGCGCCGCCCCCAGCCCCGGCAGGTGAAGGGTTTTTCGGTGGTGGTGGTGCTGCTGCGCCGCCTGTGCCTACCGGTGTCGGGCTCAATCGTTTCGTTTGGGACACGCGCTATCCCGATGCGGTGCGTTTTCCCGGGATGATTCTTTGGGCGGGTGAGACGCGTGGTCCAAAGCTGCCGCCGGGAACTTACCAGGTGAAGCTCACTGTCGAGGGCAAGAGCTTCACGCAGCCGTTTGAGATCAAAGCCGATCCGCGTCTGTCGACCACGCCGGCGGATTACGCGAAGCAGTTCGAGTTGAATTTGAAGATACGCAACAAGTTGACTGAAACACACAACGCGATCATTCAGATCCGAGACGTGCGCAAGCAGGTTGAAGACTTGTTGAAGCGCGTTGGTGGTCAGCCGAATTTCAAAGTCATCAACGACGCGGGCACGGCGCTCAATAAGAACCTGACTGCGATCGAAGAGGCGCTTTACCAGACGAAGAACCAGAGCAGCCAGGATCCTTTGAACTTCCCGATCCGTTTGAATAACAAACTCGCGGCGCTCGGTGGTGTAGTTGCGAGTGCGGAAGCGGCACCGACCGCGCAGTCGTATGCTGTGTATGATGAAGTGGTCGCACAGATTGATGCGCAGTTGCAGAAGCTCGCGCAGTTAATGCGAACTGATGTGCCGGCGTTCAATCAGTTAGTGAAGGATCAGAATATTCCGGCAGTCGTGGTGAAGCCGTGACAGATATCAAGCGACTTGCAGAAATAACGGACGCGAAACTCAGCGGTGATGGAACAAAGATCGTCACGGATGTAAGTCACGATTCGCGGCGTGTTGGTGAAGGTACGTTGTTCGCCGCGGTTGCGGGGGCGCTGTTCGATGCGCACAAGTTTGTCCCACAGGTGATGGAGCAGGGGGCGGCTGGAGTGTTGTCGGAGCGTGAGGCGCCGGAAGGTTTTATTGGCGCGTGGCTGCAGGTCGAAGACATCCGGCGTGCGATGGCGCTTGCGGCGGCGGAGGTCCAACAACATCCGTCACGTGAGCTGCAACTTGTCGGGATTACGGGAACGAATGGGAAAACAACAACTGCGTATCTCATCGCTTCGATTCCGGAAGAAGCGGGCGAGCTCGTGGCGATGACGGGGACTGTCGAATACCGTCTCGGCAAGGAGCGCTTCAAAGCCGATCGCACCACGCCCGAAGCGCCCGACATGCAACGTCTGCTACGGCGCGCCGTTGAGATCGGGTGCCGCACGGCAGTGATGGAGTGTTCTTCGCAGGCGATGGATTTTCATCGTTGTGACGAGCTCGAATACGCAGTCGCTGTGTTTACAAATCTCACGCGCGATCACCTTGACTATCACAAGACGATGGAGAATTACTGGTACGCGAAACAGCGACTGTTTGATGGTCGTCTCGGAACGCGGCCGCGCCACTCCGTCATCAATACGGACGATCCGTACGGTGTTGAGCTTGCTGCATCGCTCGAAAAAGACGGCCTGCGTGTGATTCGTTACGCGGTGAATAGCGACGCTGACGTAACCGCGCGCGATCCGGAGTTTTCGTTGAGTGGAATGCGGTTTCGACTCAAGACGCCCGCGGGCGAACGCGATTTTCATTCGCCGCTGGTTGGCCCACCGCATATCTACAACACACTTGCGGCGGTCGCGAGTGGACTCGCACTTGGTTATAGCTTCGACGTTGTGACAGCGGCGCTCGCGAAGTGCACGGGCGCGCCGGGACGTTTTGAGCGCGTGGTGCATCAAGGCGGGTTCTCGGTCGTGGTTGATTATGCGCACAGTGACGATGCGCTTTTGAATGTGTTGCGGACGGCGCGCGAGGTGGTGCAGGGAAAGATCATCACGGTGTTTGGATGTGGCGGCGATCGCGACCGGACGAAGCGAGCGCCGATGGGTGAAGCCGCGGGCAGCTTGAGCGACGTCGTGATTCTCACGTCTGACAATCCACGCACGGAAGATCCGGAGCAGATACTGTGCGACGCGGAAGAGGGAATTCAGCGGACCGGCAAACCGTATCGCAAGATCGCTGACCGGACCGAGGCGATCCACCAGGCAATCGCCGAAGCGCAGGCCGGCGACCTCGTATTGATTGCCGGGAAGGGGCATGAGGACTATCAGATCATCGGCCGCGAGACCTTTCACTTCGACGACAAGGAAGTCGCACGCGCCGCGCTGTTGCAACGCAGTTAGACAGGATTCACAAGATGTTTCAAGATTTACATGATTCATCTTGTTCATCCTGAAAAATCTTGTAAATCCTGTCTAATGCATATTTACTTATTTATTCTCTGGTTGGTCACTTACGGTCAGCCAACCACCGTCGCCATTATCAAAGACAAATCAATCTCAGAAAGCAGTGGCCTGGTTGCGTCTCGCACGACGCCGGGCGCCTATTGGACGCACAATGATTCCGGTGATGGTCCATTCATCTACGCCTTCGATACGCGTGGCGATTCCTTCGGCACGTTTCGCGTGAACGGTGCAGAGGCACGCGACTGGGAAGACATCGCCGCTGGCCCCGGACCTCAACCAAACAGATCTTATTTGTACATCGGCGATATCGGTGACAACGGTGCAGTGCGTCCGGAGGTGATCGTTTATCGCGTCCCGGAACCTGCATTATCAACTTCTACGCGTAAGTTCACGAAGAGCCGGCCCGGATCGACTGAGCTTGCCGAGGCGATCAGGTTGAAATATCCCGATGGCAAGCACGATGCCGAAGCCCTGCTGGTCCATCCACGCACCGGGAATTTATACATCGTCACGAAAGTCCTGATCGCGAATCCGGTCGTTTACGAAGCTGTCGCGCCGTTGACCGTAGGCAAATCGATCACGATGCGCAGAGTGGGCGAGCCTCGCGTCCCAAGTCTGTTCGGCGGCGCGATCACCGGCGGCAGCATCTCACCTGACGGAAGACGCGTCGCGCTTTGTGATTATTTTTCGGGTTATGAGTTAGCGTTACCGGCAGGTATGTCGAACTTCGACGATATCTGGAAACAGAAGATGACCAGTTTCGATCTGGGCAAGCGCAAACAGGGCGAATCGATCACCTATCGCCTCGACGGCAAAGCTTTCCTCGCCACGAGCGAAGGCAAACAATCACTACTCATCCAGGTCCTACGTAATTAGTCCACAAAAGGCACAAAGAAGAACACAAAAACACAAAAAATCATTTTTGTGCTTTTTGTGATCCATTTATTAGGTAGTAGACAGGCAGGCCTAGAAGTATGAGGCCGAGGCCGATCGCCGATTGTCGTGGCGTGTTGGCGATGGTCTGGAAGATGAGCCAGACCGAGACGCAAATAAACACAACCGGCACCACCGGATAACCCCACGTACGATAAGGTCGCTCCGCATCCGGCATGCGTTTACGGAACAGGAAGATCGATGAGGCGACGAGTATGTAAAACAACGTCAACGCGAAGATCGCATAGTCAGTAATCGTGTCGTAAGATCCTGAAAGCGCCACGATGCAAGCCCAAAACATCTGGACCATCAGCGCGCGCACCGGCACATGCGTGTGCGGCGAGACGTGCGCGAGGCTCTTGATGATCAAGCCGTCTTTGGCGAGCGCGTAAGGTATGCGAGCGGTTGCGAGTAGCGACGCGTGCAACGCACCGAACGATGAGGTCATCATCGCCGCGGCCATGAGTGTCACTGCACCAGCGCCGAGCAATCTTTTAACTACCTCCGCCGCTACCGACGAAGACGCCGGCACACTCGCGAGCTCTGTCGGTGAGAGCACGTGGAAGTAATTCACATTAACGAAGAGATAAAGCCCCATCACCACCAGCCCGCCACCGATCAAAGCAAGCGGCAGGTTGCGACCAGGATTCTTCACTTCGCCGGCGAGAAACGTGATGTTGTTCCAGCCGTCATAAGCCCAGAGCGCGCCGAGCATCGCAGCTGCGAACCCGGCCATACCTCCAGTGGTGATCGCCACGCCTTCACAAGTGCCGCCAGTGTTTGCCATGCTCAGATGGCCCCAATCACCGCCGCTGTAAAAGAAAGCTCCAAAGCCGATACCGAGCAGCAGCACGAGCTTCATGCCCGTGAGCACACTCGCCACACCACCACTCACGCGTACTGCTGCGCAGTTAATCAGTGTCGTAACGATGATCGCGGTAAGTGCAACGAGCTGCAGTCGACCAAATGAGACGACGTGCCCGCCGGGAAACGTGTATTTAAAGTAAACTGTGTCGAGCGCGCCTTTAACCAGATCGTTGAGGAAGATGGCGAAGCCGACCGCGAGCGCCGCGGCCGAAGCAGTACGCGCGATCAGAAACTGTGCCCAGCCGTAAATGAAACTCAACGGCCTGCCATACGCATCGCGGATAATTCCATACTCACCTGCGGCGCGCGGCATCATCGCGAGCAGCTCCGCATACGTGAGCGCGCCGGCGAGTGAGAGAACACCCGCGATCACCCAAACGATGAGCGCTTTGCCCGGCGTGCCGACATTACACGTCATCACACGCGCTTTGAGAAAGACACCCGTGCCAATGATGTTGGCGACGTTGACTGAGATTGCAGCAATCAATCCCAGCCCGCGGATGAGTTGCGTATGTTCAGTCTTCATCCGTAAACAATCCGTGTCATCCGCGGTTAAAAAACGTCATTGGCAATTAGATCTTGGTAAGTATCTCTTCTTCTCATCAACGACGCTGATCCATCCGTTCGGATCAAAACCGCCGCAGGGAGTGGCCGGCCATTGTAGTGGAACATCTGGGCCAATGAATACGCGCCGCAGTTGAGCAATGCGAGCACTTCGCCTGGCCCAACATCTTCAGGAAGCTTGCGATAATCCGGCAAACGTCCTTCGCGCTCGATGTCGAAATAAACATCGCCCGAATCGCAGAGTGGACCAGCAACTTTGTAATCGCGTGCGTAAGGCGCCCCGGCTCGCGATGCGGAGATCAGGTGGTAGTACCACTTGTAATTATTCATCGAGAGCATGATGTTGTAACCGGCGTCAGTTAATAGCCAAACGTCGCCCGTTTCGGGACGGCTCTTGATGTTGCGCACAGTCGTCAGCACCAGGCCCGCATCAGCAATGATGCTGCGACCCGGCTCGAGCAAGATCGTAACTTGATCGAGCAGGTGTTCGGCGTCAGCAGCCCGAGCGGATTCGCGCGCGACGCGCAGCGCTTCTTTGAGCACTGCGGAAGGTTCGAGCTCAGCGCCGAGCATGTCGCGCTCGTGTTCCGGAAGTTGATCCGCCTGCGAGCGGTCGCGGAGGTAGTTAACGGGAATGCCACCACCGAGATTGATGTGTTCGAGCGTGTGGCCCGTCTCGCGATGAATCGTGACGAGGTGTTCCCACATGCTCTTGAATGCTTCAGCAAACGGCTCAACGTCCGGCGTCTGCGAACCGACGTGAATGTGAATACCGCAAACATGGACCAGATCCGGTTTTTCCAGACCACGCCTGAACGCGGCTAGCACTTCTGATGATGAGATACCGAATTTCGACGTCAGCAGCGCCGTTTGCAATCCAAGGTGTGAGCGCGTGCCGATCTCGGGCACGAGACGCAGTGTGACGCGCGCCGGCGCTACGTTTTCACCACGCGCTCTCAGACGCTCAACTGATTGTTCAACCAGATCGATCTCGTAAATCGAATCGACGTTGATCGCGTAGATGCCCGCGCGTACCGCATCGTCAAGCTCGTCGTCTGACTTGCTCGTGCCGTTGAAGATGATCTGGTCGGGCCGGAAACCGACGCGCAGCGCTTTGAACAGCTCGCCGCCGCTGTTGACCTCGATATCGATCCCCGACTCCAGCACGACCTTGAGAATCGCCATGTTGGAGTTTGCTTTCGACGCATAGCAAAACTTGATCGGGCGATCGACTGCGTCAGCGGCGAGTTGCAGGCGCTTGATGTTGTCGCGGATGCGAGCTTCGGAAAATACGAACAGCGGCGAGTTGAATTCCTTGACGAGTTCCAGCGTGTCGACCCCGTTGACGATCAGGTGGTCGTTGCGCACTTCGAGGTAACCCGGTATCGACCACGCCGGATACAAAGAGGCTAATACAGTTGTCATTCTTTTCTATGACTCAGTTTGATTTAACGAAATTGTAACTCAGCGTTCCACTAACTCTGACGGGCTCGCCCATCAACAAGGTCGGCGAGAAGCGCGCCAAACGTGCCGCAGCGACAGCCGTCGCTTGCAGGTGCTGTGGACCAGACACTGCGCGCGCATCGACTACCGAGCCCTGCTCGTCGACCAGAACCGCAACAATCACGACTCCATTCGCGTCGCCCGACGGAGCTTCCGGCACCGGCAAGTAAATCGCTTTGCCGTTCAACATGCCGCCGTTAATCGGTGCCTTCTTTCCTGGCTCTGTCGCAGGTTGTCGAGTGTTCGGTGTGACAGGGGCGGCGTTCGCGGGTGCCGCAGGTTCTGTTGCCGGCACAAGATTCTCGCCTTCGGGCTGGACCGTATTCTGGGTGTTGGGATCCAGCGGCTTCTCCGGCGGATTTGGATTCTGTTGGTCCGGATTTGTGCTGGCCACAGTCTTCGGCGGCTCCATCTGTCGCTCTGGTAAAACGAACGAGCTGAGAAACTTTTCATCCAGCGCTTCGTCCTTCTTAGTGTTGAGTGAAACGATCGCGTAGAAACGTTTCCTCGTGACGAAGGCATTGACTGATCCGTTCAAATCGCCGAGCGTAATCTTGTATGACCTGCCGGTGTGACCATGAAAAGGACGGCTGCTCACCAGAATCATTTTCATGAGCGTCTCTTTAGATCGAACCTTTGCAGGGAAAAAAGATTTGAAGGCGTCGATGTAGGAATTGAAGCGCGCAAATTCCGTGTATTGCGCCGGATCGGATTTGATACCGCTCAACGATGTGATGGCGAGCACTGGTCCGGCAGCCGAGGTCGCCATGTAGAGCCGCGCGTTCAGCTCCATCTTGTGATACGGAAATGTCGTTGATTCCGTGGTCGGGTTCTTTGGCATCAAGACAGTGAATTCTTCGTTTTCAGGGCTCAACGTTGCCCATTCAGCCCAGGCTTCGGCGGGTTTTTGCGCACGAGCCGCGACCGCGAAAGCGGCTAAGAGAATGCTCGCAAGCACCAAATGTAAACGACGAGAATGCATGTCATTACCTCCTCAACTTTTTAAGCGTGACCACGTGGAGAGTTGGTACGGCGACTCTATTCTGCAGGCTGGGAGACTGTCAAGACGCCTAAACGTTTTCCGTTGTGCCGTTGCGTCGCCGCGTGAGAAAACTTTCCTGAACGCTCAAAGTTGTTTCTCACGCAGCGGCGCAACGGCGTAACGGAAGATCAGGCTAAAACACCTTGGTTCGATCCATCTCAACGAGAACGAGGCGCAGGATCTTTCCTGACGGTGACTTCGGAAT
>DATFDT010000317.1:0-8045 GCA_035251975.1 Pyrinomonadaceae bacterium
CGATCAACTCTTCTCGTGGTGCCAGGAATATGATTTCGCGGGGCATGATCCCTTCGATGCGCTGAACAGCCGGCTCTTTCAATCGACACCGCTGGCCCAATCACGCAACGCGCGCCTCATCTTTACCCAACTTGTCAAGCGATCTCCTGCGGACATTCGTAAAGTGATTCGTGTGCCCCCAGAGCGCAACGCGAAGGGAATGGCGCTATTCACACTCGCGCACATTGCGAATCATCGACGAGTCAAGACTGAAGAATCCGAAGCCGGGGTCAGCACCTTTCTCAGCGCACTCCTCGCAATGAAAGCTGATGACTACAGCGGCACTTGTTGGGGCTATAACTTCGACTGGCAGAGTCGCAACTTCTTCGCGCCGAGAGGAACGCCGACGATTGTTCCAACTGCATTCGCGGCCAGAGCTCTCATCGAAGCCGGACATGATGAAGCGCGTAGCGTTTGCGATTTCATAATGAAAGACTTGCCACGAACGGTCGACACTGAAACCGAAGTTTGTTTCAGCTACGCGACCAATACAAACACGCGTATCTTCAACGCGAGCCTGCTTGCTGCAGAGGTGCTTGCGAGCGTCGGCAACGTTACAGGCCAGAAAGAATTGTTAGATCTCGCGGAACGCGCGGCTCGTTACGTCGTCAACAACCAGCAACCGGACGGCTCGTGGCTCTACGGCGCCGAACCAAAGCAGGCATGGATCGACAACTTCCACACCGCTTACGTACTCTTCTCGCTGAAGCGCATAATCGACGCGATACAAAAAAATGAATTTCAGCCAGCACTCGAACGCGGCTATAAATACTGGAAGAACAACTTCTTTCTTGCGGACGGTTGGCCGAAATACTACGATCACGACCTTTACCCGGCGGATGCGCACGCCGCAGCCAGTGCAATCGTAACTTTCCTCGAGTGCCGCGAGCTCGACAGCGAGGCGTTGAGCCTGGCCCAGAAAGTTGCAAACTGGACGATTCAAAACCTGCGCGATAGTCGAGGCTTCTTTTATTATCAACGACGACGCTTCTACACGGTTCGCAAACCCTACATGCGCTGGACGCAAGCCTGGATGCTTTACGCATTGTCGCGTTTGCTCGAAGAAACGAGCTGACTAATGATCAGAATTGGTGTAATCGGTTACGGCTACTGGGGACCGAACCTCGTGCGAAACTTCATGGCAGCACCCGGTTCGGCGGTGACGCGCGTTTGCGATCTGCGCAAAGAGCGATTGTCGTCTCTGGGCAAACTCTATCCGGCACTGAAAACCTGCACCGATGCCTCTGATCTTATCAACGACAGCCAGAACGATGCAGTCGTGATCGCAACGCCGGTCTCTACACACTTCGAGCTCGCGATGTCGGCGTTGAAAGCCGGCAAGCACGTGCTCGTTGAAAAACCACTTGCCGCACGCTCAGATCAAGCGCGCAAACTTGTCGACGAAGCTGCGGCGCGAAATCTCGTGCTGCTGGTGGACCACACGTTCGTTTACACCGCCGCGGTGCGAAAGATTCGCGATCTGATCGCGTCAGGCCAACTCGGCGAGATTTATTATTACGACGCCGTCCGCGTCAATCTCGGTCTTTTCCAGCACGACGTGAGCGTGATCTGGGATCTCGCAATTCACGATCTGTCGATTATCGATCACGTGCTTCCATCAAAACCGGTGGCAGTGTCAGCAACCGGAATCAGCCACGTACCGGGACAACCTGAGAACGTCGCGTACATCACGCTCTTCTTCGCGAGCGCTCAGATCGCGCACGTACACGTAAACTGGCTGACGCCCGTGAAAGTACGTCACACGCTGATCGGCGGCAGTGAAAAGATGATCCTCTACGACGATCTCGAGCCGAGCGAGAAGCTCAAAGTCTACGACAAAGGGATCAATGTCACGCCTGGACCAGAAGACGTCTACAAGATGCTTGTGAGCTATCGTTTGGGCGACATGTGGGCGCCGCAGCTCGACAACACGGAAGCCTTGCAAACCGAAGCGCTCCATTTCATCGATTGCATCGAGCACAACAAGCAACCGGAAACTGATGGGCCAGCGGGGCTGCGCATGGTGAACATGATCGAAGCGGCTGAAACGTCGCTTCGCGATCGCGGCCGGCTGGTTGAGCTCCAGTGGTGATTGCCAAATGCGCCTCTGGATCGATCTTGCAAACTCTCCTCACGTTCCGTTTTTCAAAGCGTTAACCAGGCGATTCGTTTCTCTGGGTCACGAGATCGAGATCACGGCCCGGGAGTTTGCGGAGACAGTTCCACTCGCCCACGCTGCGGGGTTCTCGCCGGAAGTTGTTGGAGCCCATGGCGGTCGAGCTGTGTCGAAAAAAGCAGGGAGTATCGGCAGTCGTGCGTGGGCACTCGCTGCCTGGGCGCGCAAGCGCAAGTTTGATCTCGCCATCAGTCACAATTCGTATTCCCAAATTCTCGCGGCGCGTGCGTTAAGGCTGAAGACCATCACGATGATGGATTACGAGCATCAACCGGCGAACCATCTTGCGTTCCGTTTTGCATCTCGAATCATCGTGCCTGCGAGTTTTCCGGCGAAGCGTTTGCGGCGTTACGGTGCGCGTGTGGGGAAGGTGCGGCGCTATCACGGGACGAAAGAGGATGTTTACCTGGCTGACTTTCAACCGGATCCGGCGTTTGGAGCGCGGTTGTGTGAGCTTGGAGTTAATGCGGATAATGTGATGGTCCTGGTGCGGCCGCCCGCGCATGATGCTTTGTATCACCGGTTTCAGAACACGTTGTTTGATGAAGCGTTGATAATGTTGCAGAGCCGCGAGAATGTGCGAGTGATACTGTTGCCGCGAAATGAAGCGCAGCGTGCGGCGTATTCGGGGAAGGCGCGAGTGATTGTTCCGGCGGCGCCGTTGGATGGAGCGAATCTGATCGCGGCGAGTGATCTGGTGATCAGTGCGGGCGGTACGATCAATCGCGAGGCGGCGGCGTTGGGTGTGCCTGCGGCGAGTATTTACGCCGGGCGCTGGGCGGCGGTGGATGACGAGTTGGTGAAGGAAGGTCGATTGCAGCGGATAGCCAATGGCGCCGATGTGCAAAACCTCCCGATCGAAAAAAAAAGGATGATAAATCCTCGCCGCTCGGTTGAGGTTATTGATGAGGTTGTGAGGCTTATATTTGAGTCGTAAGTGTTGAGCAACGGGCGGCCACGGAGGGCCGCCCCTACAGTTGTTGCTCAACGGGCGCCTTCGACGAAGTTGCGTGATGGACTACAACTGTAGGGGTGGCCCTCAGTGGCCACCCGCTCTGAAATGCGAGCGGAACGAACTAAACAATCAGTGATCGATGCCAGCATTGTGCGAGTGCCTGCGCGCGCACCTCGCTGGATTGTGCCTGCCGTGAAGGTAACACTCGTTATCACGGACGCCTTCGCTGCTGCACTCTCGTTCATGCTTGCCTTCTACACGCGCGAAGGTGTCTCAATATTCGCAACGGGCGAAGGCTTCGCGTGGAGCGATCGTTTTGCGCCTTACGGTGCGTTGCTCGTCTTCGTGGTCGCGATCCGCCTGTTGAGTTTTCGTTACTGCAACCTCTATCGCGTGCGCGGCGAGTTTTCATTAGTCGACGATAGTATTCGCGTCTTCAAAGCCACTGCCATCGGCTCGCTACTGATCGTTGCGGCGGCGTTCCTGTATCGCGGTGGTTTTGAGTTTCGCGCATTCTCGTACGCACGCAGCGTCTTTGTCGCGGATTTTATTTTCGTGCTTGTTAGCATCGGCGCGTTGCGGTTCCTGATGCGCGCCGGACAGATGTTTGTGCGGAGCCGGCAGATTAACCTGATTCCCACCCTCGTCGTGGGACGCGGTCCCGAAGCGACATTGTTCATACGAGAGATGCGCGAGCGGCCCGCCCTTGGTTATCGCGTGATCGGTGTTGTTGACACAACGCCCCTCGACGCGCAGGCAGCTTTCGAAGACGTGCCGGTGATCGGTACGTTGGGCTCACTGCCAGAACTGATTCGCGACTCGGGCGCAAACGAAGTGATCATCGCCGACGCCGACGTGAATGCCGATGCGTTGTTTGAAGTAATGATGCGCTGTGGCCGCCGGCGCGGCGTCGAATTTCGGATCGCACCAAGTTTGTTCAACTGCCTGCCGCGCAAGACCGAGATCGATCAGATCGGTGTGCTGCCGATGATCCGACTCTTCCGCGAACCGTTATCGAGTGGCGCGCGAATACTGAAGCGCACTTTCGATCTGATCGTTGCCGCGCTCACGATCTTGCTGTTGTTTCCCCTGTGGCTCCTGATAGCGATACTCATTAAACTCGATTCCACCGGACCAGTCTTTTACACGCAGGAACGCGTCGGCATGGATGGCCGGCTGTTTCTGCTCTACAAGTTTCGCACGATGAAAGCGGGCGCTGACCCAGAGCTTCATCGCGAATATCAGAAAGCATTCATCGCCGGTCGCGCGGAAGCGAACGTCGGCAACGATAGTAAACCCACTTACAAACTGCTCGCCGACCCACGCATCACGAAAGTCGGAAAACTATTGCGACGGTCGAGTCTCGATGAAGTGCCCCAACTCCTGAACGTCATGTTGGGCGACATGAGTATTGTTGGACCACGACCGCCGATTCCGTACGAAGTCGAAGCGTACGAGTTATGGCATCGCAAGCGGCTCGACATGAAGCCCGGGTTGACAGGACTGTGGCAAGTGTCGGGAAGAAATCGTTTGCCGTTTGAAGAGATGGTGCGGCTGGATCTTTTCTATATCGAGAATTGGTCGTTGTTGTTAGATCTCAAAATCATTTTGCGCACAGGCTTCGTAATGATCGGCGGACAAGGGCACTAATTCACTGATCCAGAAGGGCTAATGAGACTGCTAGTAAAAGGATCTTTTTGGTGCCTCGATAGAGTGGTTCGATTTCGCAGTTTTCAGTGAGCGCGTGTGAATCGCTGCATGGACCGGCGCCGGTTGAGATGGACGTAATTCCCTGAAGCAGCGCCGCGCTCGAATTGTTTGAACCCGCATTTCCAATCGGCGGATCGAAACCCATCGCGCGATGCACGGCTTCCGCGATCTTCACGAGGTTCGATTCGCGATTTCCCGGCAACACTGCCGCGGGCGACGCCGAAATCACGTCGGTCTTCACCGTCACTCCTGCTCGTTTCGCTTCTTCATCGAGTATCGCCGCGATCTTCTGTTCGAGATCTGCGATCACGTCATTATTTGTCGAACGCAAATCAACCGTGAACCACGCATCTGACGCTTTGGCATTGACCACTTCGGATCCGCCGAGCATGCCGATGTTCAAGTTAGACGACGGGTTCGTTGGCACCTTCAATTCGTAAATGCGTGCGATCGCGCGTGCGAGCGGCAACGTGGCGGAGTAAGGCGGCGTGCGCGAGCGAGTATGGCCGCCTGGTCCAATGAAGTGATGGCGATACCAGTTGATGCCGATGCCGGCGTAAGTGAATCCTTCGTAGCCGCCGTCAAGCGCAATGTAGTAATCGACTTTGCCTTTGTTATCTTTCGTATACTGCTTCGCGCCCGTCATTCCGGCTTCTTCATCAGTTGTGAAAAGGAAGACGAGATCGCCCTTGGTTTTGATTTTGGCAGCGTCGAGGGCACGAATCGTGGCGAGCAGCGCTTCGATGTTGCGCGTGTCGTCGCCGATGCCGGGCGCATAAACGCGTCCGTCGCGCACGGTTGCTTTGATCTTCAAACCGGGTTGAAAGACCGTGTCCATGTGCGCGTCGAAAACAGTAACTGGACCACCACCGGTTCCTTTGCGCGTAGCGATGAGATTGCCGGCGGAGTCGTAGCGAATTTCCAGCTTCGATTCACGAAGCAGACTCTCGATGTATTTGGCGCGTTCCTGTTCCTGTTTTGAAGGCGCGTTGATCTCGGTGATGGCGATCCATTCGCGGAGAATCGCGTCGCGATCTTTGTCGATATGATCGAAAGCGGCTTTGACGCGCGGGTCTTCCTGGACTGATTTCACGTGATCGGCCGGCGTTTGAGCAATGACATTTGAAAGGATTACGAAGATTGACAGGATGATGCGCATGAATTTTCCGTTTAAGATGGATTAGTAGACCAGCGACATTCTAATATGCCATCTATGCAGATTTCGACCTGGCTTGAGCGAGCGACAGTTGCCTGCCTATTTCTCATCGCCATATTCGCACCTCACTCAATCGCAGTGACGCAAGGGGCCTGGCTGCTCGGAATGACTTTCTGGGTCGTGCGGCTGATCGTTTACCCACGACCGAAGCTCCTCCGCTCGACGGTCGATTTTCCCCTCCTCGGATTTTTCATTCTCAGCGGCGTCTCAGGAATCTTTTCTTACAGTCCGATCATGTCGATCGGAAAGATGCGTGCGGCAAGCCTGTTCACGATTGTTTACCTGGTCGCTCAAAACGCGAATTCGCTCAAGTTAGTAAGGCTGCTCGCCGTCACATTGATCGCATCATGCATGATCAACGTCTTTCTCACTGCGGGTCAGCTCGCGATCGGCAAAGGCGTGAAAGTGTACGGCGTGAAGCCCGAAAGTCCGCTCGCAAAAGCGGTGTTTCGCACGCGATCAGTGATGCAACCGACGCCGATCGTTAACGGCGACACGATCTGGCAAGTCGATGGCAGTCCGGTTGGCACTCCGGAAGAGTTAGCCGCAGCACTCGCTTCCGGACCGACAATCGCGACAGTGCGGATCTATCGCGTCGAGTGGACGCCGGAACTCGAGCTACCACGAGCACAATTACTACCCGGAACTAATGCGCTCGACCAACTCGGCATCAGTAGCTGGTCACGCGGCCGCGACTGGCGCGCCACAGGTTTTTACAACCACTGGGTTACTTACGCCGAAGTATTGCAACTCATCGCCTCGCTCGCACTCGGGATCTTGCTCGCACTCAGACAAAAGCGCAGCCTCACCGGCGTGTTGCTGTTCGTTGCCGTAGCCGGACTCGTGTTTGCCCTCGCGATGACGGTCACGCGCGCATCGTGGATCGGCTTTGCGGTTTCAGCACTGGCGATGTTGTTGTTGACGTCATCACGCCGCACGATCGTCATCGTCGCAGCCTGTGCAATTCCACTCGTACTCGCCGGCATCGTCCTGCTACAGCAGCGACGCAGCATCGGTTTCTTTGACAAAAGCGATCAATCGACAAGCTGGCGTGAAATGGCCTGGAAGGACGGCTTTCACTTACTCGTCAGCAAGCCGCGACATCTGATATTCGGCGTCGGTATCGATTCGATCAAAGGACACTGGCGCGAGTGGGGACTATTTGACAACGGCCGCCAGCCAATCGGCCACATGCACTCAAACTTGTTGCAGATCGCGCTGGAACGTGGTCTGCCGGCGCTGATCATCTGGCTGATCTTGATCGGCGTTTACGTGCGAATGCTCTGGCGCATCATTCGACAAAAAACGACCGATGATTTTGCACGTGGCCTGGCCGTCGGCGCGTTAGGCGGCGCGCTGGGATTCTTCACGAGCGGACTGGTCCATTACAACTGGGGTGACTCAGAAGTGATAACGATTTTCTATTTCATTATGGGTTTGTGTTTGGTAGTTGAAAGGACCAATCAACGAGTTACGGGTTCAAGTGTCCGCAGTTGAGGGATGCTGATATCGTTCGATTTTGTCGCCATCATACGATCCCGTGTGAGAACAGCTTGAACACTGGACAACGTACGTTGCCTTTATCTTTGTCTGGCCGCGAGAGAGATCGGCGAAAAGAATTTCCTTCTGCTGGCAGTGTTCGCAGGTGAAACGGAGATACCATTGGCCGGGGGTTAGCGTGCGCATTGCTTAGGTCCTTCGATTTCGAGTTCCGGGCGAGAGGAACGGGGCTACAACTACACAGTGCTGTTCTTATAAGGCGAGACGATGCTGAGCGTCAAGCGTAATAATACGGAGGTGAGTCCTAAATTGGGCTTCTTCTCTGTGCAACCTCTGTGTGCTCCGTGGCCTTGTGGTTAACTAATTTGTGGGAAAACCAACCACAGAGACACAGCGCAGCAGAGCCGCAACCAAAGTGTCTCCCAGTACGCCGGAGGCGTTCGCTAATT
>DATFDT010000318.1:0-3900 GCA_035251975.1 Pyrinomonadaceae bacterium
CGAGATTATGAAGGGCTTGAAGTAGGTTTAACCCAGGCCCCAAACGGCGGGGGCAAGCCCCTCTTCCAGACTTGTTCTATTTCATGTGTCTTCGAGGAATGAACAAGTCAGGAAGAGGGGCTTGCCCCCGCCGTTTGAGCGCCTAATACCGCCAGCTCTTCAGATCCGCTCCCGGCGGCGCGCTCTTCAGAATCCGCTCGACGATCTTCGGCGCGTAAAACTGATGATAGCGAAGGCGCGACAACGCATTCGGACGCGTGTGATCGCCGTTCCAGCAATGCTCGGCACGCGGCTCGTAATCGACCTCACCGGCGTAATACGGGTTCTTCGTCGTCTTCAGAAAGTCTTCGACGAGATAGACCGCGTTGTTCAGAAAGAAGTTATCAGCTTCACCAACATAGATGTGCAACTTCCCTTCCAACTTTGGACCAATCTTGGCCCAATCACGTTTCAGGATGTACCCGAGGTCGTAATTCTCACGCCAGTATGCAGCGACTGACCGATCGATCTTCCCCGTCAGCTTGTCCCAGATCGGTTTCGGATAACCATCGCTGCCCGCAGGCGAGTACACGGCTTGCCAGATGTCCCATTGCCCGCCCGAGCGACTATTCGTTCCGAGCGCGAGCTCCATGTGGTTCATGTCTTCCACTGTCGCCGACAACTCGCCGAGATAGTTTCGCTTACCCGGACGCGGCATGTGTTTCCACGGCGAGTCGGCGTAGTAAGCGTTCTCGTGCTCGTAAATGTTGATGACTGTGTACGCGCGGAAATCGATCGGATCGGGACACGCAGCCCACGCGCCGTTGTACTCGTCGGGATAAAATACCTGCACGGCCATGGCTTCCCAGCCACCAGTCGAGCCACCATAAACAAAGCGCGCCCAGCCTTTGCCGATGCCGCGAAAACGTTTCTCGATCTCGGGAACCAGCTCGTAAGTGATCGCGTCGCCGTATGGACCAAGATTAGCCGAGTTCACCGCGTATGAGTCGTCGTAATAAGGATTCGCGTGCTGGATCTCGATGATGATGAAGCGCGGAAAGTTTGGACCAGTCCATTCCTTATAAAACTGGTACGCATGTTCCTGCTGGATGCGATTGTAGCCGGAGAGCTTGAAACGCTCGTTGTAATCGGGCTTCAGATTCGGATCGGGCGGTGTTTCGCGAAAGCCGCTGAGGTCCGCGGGAAAGTGCCCGTGAAAGATGACGAGCGGGTAACGAGCTTCGGGATGCGTGTCGAATCCTTCGGGCAGGAGCACGTGCGCGCCGAGGTGCATCGGGCGCCCCCAGAACTTTGTTAAGCGCTCGCTCTGAATGCGAATGTGCTTGATGTACTTCGTGTCTTTCGGCGGCTCGATTGGCGGAATGACCTGGTCGAGAGTGATGGAAATGGGTTGTGTGCCGGCGTCGATGCGAATCTGTTTCGGCGTGCTGTAGAGATTGCCGGGCGCGCGACTCCACTGCTGGCCTTCGCCGCGGTCCATCGGCAACTTGACGATGTGACCGTCGGAGCGCTTGAAGGTTTCGTAGCGATGAAGGAGTGCCTGCACCCAGTACTCGCCGGGTTTGATCTCGGAAAGGCTGCGGACCGGGTAGCCGAAAGCGCTTTGGTTCATTGTTTTTGTTTCGCCGGCTTTCCACGCATCAACGTCGATGCCGAAGACTTGTTGTGTCGTCAGGTCTTCGCTGATCTGGAAACGCGGCTCTTCGTCTTTGTTAGTTGAAATCAGCAGAAGCAGACGGCCATCGAGCGGCTCTTTGCTCGCGCTCGAAAGGAATTTGATCTCGAAGCGAGGATTCGCTGATTGCAGCTCTGCTTTGCTGGACCAGGAGAAACTCAGCATGGCGAGAAGGATAAGTAAAATCGTTCTTTTCATCTGTTTAATCTGTGGTTAAAGTTCTACTGGTAATCCTTCAAGACGCATAATCTTCAGCGCGTTCGTTGTCGGACATGGGCCGGAGCGCAGTCGATAGTCGAACACCATCCGGCTGTCGAGCACTTCTTCGCGGAAGTGATAGTTTGCCACGCCTTTGATCTCGCCTCCTAATTTGATCAGCTCGAGATCGTGCGTCGCAACCAAACCCATCGCTCTGCGTTTCGACAATTCGCGAATATATGATCGACTTCCGATCAGTCGTTCGCGACTATTCGTACCACGAAAGATCTCGTCGATCAAAAACAGCACCCGCAAATCGTCCTCGTTGGACGTTGCTGCAAGCAATGCCTGCAAACGCTTCACTTCAGCGTAAAAATACGAGAGCCCGTCCTGCACTGAATCGCTCACCTTGATACACGTGAACAGTCGGAACAGCGAGGTCTGCATGCTCGAAGCATTCACCGGCGCGCCAGAATAAGCCAGCGCGAGATTGACACCGACCGTTCTCAGAAACGTGCTCTTGCCGGCCATGTTTGAGCCCGTGAGAATCACAATCCTCTGATCGTTGTCCAACTCGAAGTCGTTGCAGACTTTCGACTGCGGCTTCAACAGTGGATGGCCCAGACTGCGCGCAGCAAAGTGATCTTGAGCGCCTGTAAACTCAGGGAATACGTAACCGGGATTGAGATATGCAAAGTTTGCGAGCGAGTTTAGAGTCTCGAGCTCGTGCCAGGCATCGAGCCAGCGCGGCAGCAGGTGCGCGATCTCTTTCTTGACCTGATCGAGCTTGTAACTGAAATAGAAATCCCACGGGACGAGGGCGTTGAACAATAAAGCGAGTATGGGATTTGTGCGTACTCCGAGCGCTGCGGCAAGACGTCCCAGCTTTCGAATTTCGACTGACGGTTGTTTACCTTCCATGCCAAAGGGCGAACAGATCTCAGCGAGGCCGGGCGTGTTTTGATAACAACGCGATTCGAGGTAACGAAAAACCGCCTTGAAATGCGTGAGCGCTTTTTCGAGATCTTGTAGTTCATCCCAGGCAGTCGCGATCTTCGATTGGCTCAGGAGCGTCACCGCAACGTAGACCAGAAAGGTGAGTGGCCAGATGCGCGGGATCACCTCATCGAGCCAGAGCCACACGCAGATTAGATTCAGAACTGCGAGACTCGTGAGAAGTATGAGCGTCGGCAATAAAGATTTTTTCGGTCCGCTTTGTTCGATCCAATCGACGAGTATCCGTGAGTTCCAGTGGCGGGAGCCGGTTTTTGATCGAAATGGACCAGCAGAGCTGATGCGCGCGAAAGCCGAAAGCAATTGTAGTTTGTCACGGAATAGCGCGTGGTCCTTCATTTCTCGAACGAGTTTTTGTCTGTGCTGCATCGAGTGGGCATCGGGACGAGGACTCAGCAGCCACGACTTCAGTCGCTCACTTCCCTCTTTAGTGACCGCGCAATCAAGCAGGCGATGCAGCGATCGTTCGCCTGTGATATCGAGATCACTCTCGAATGGATGGCCGGTAATAAGTGGATCTGGATCCGAGGCCGGGATGTGGTCCCAATCCAAATTGATCCGCGCGATCTGGACCTGTTTGATCTCGATCAGGAGGGTGTTTCGTGTGATGCTATCGCGAACTCTTGTGTGAAAGATCGTGACTATCGCGAACAGGATTGCAATTAGCGCAGCGATAAACCACGCCACCCGGCTCCCGGCAAAATTACAAAACGCGAGGGCCAGCAACGCGCCGGCAACAAAGATAACTCTCCGTGCGTTCCAATACTTCCGACTTATCTGGTTGAGAAATTCGCCTCTGCGCCTCAACCGCGCGATTTGCTTGTCGAGCTGCTCGAAACGAGTCATGCTTGTCGAACATAACCCAATCATGCATGAGTTGGAAACTAAAGCTGTTGAATGGAACGTTAAGCTCGACGAGATTCGTGAAACGCCGACGTCGCTGATCGGTTTTGGTGTACGCGGCGGCGTGCGTGTGGTGCTCAAAATAAGTAAGCAAGTTAGCGACGAGTCGC
>DATFDT010000319.1:0-3687 GCA_035251975.1 Pyrinomonadaceae bacterium
TAGGGTATTAGTGTGTTGCAGCGGATCCACGCAACATCGGTTAGAGCGGGGGCAAGCCCCTCTTCCTGACTTGTTCTATTCTCAGTTGCGCAAATCGTCTAATGGAAACTTGAATCAAAAAATAGAACAAGTCAGGAAGAGGGGCTTGCCCCGCTGGTTGAAAAACGAAATTTTTCTGGCACCAGGTGTCGATTTCGACGGTCGTCGTTCGACTTACTGTTGGAATTCCGAATTTTGCTGATAACCACTAAAGAAGGAACGAAAAGATGAGCAATGTACGAGTACTCGTAGGCACCCGCAAAGGGGCATTTATTCTGACTTCAGATGGAAAACGTGAGAAGTGGGACGTTAGTGGGCCGCACTTCGCCGGATGGGAGATTTACCACATGAAGGGTTCGGAAGTGGATCCGAACCGTATCTATGCGTCGCAAACAAGTGGCTGGTTTGGACAGATCATTCAACGCTCTGACGATGGCGGCAAGACGTGGTTCCAGCCCGGAACGCCCACCGGTGCACCGACGACCACGCCCGAGGGAATGCCGATGGGCGAGAGCAATAAGTTTGTTTATGACACGTCGGAGGAAACGGGCAAACCGCTCACGACGCACCAGTTTTATGACGGCACTCCGCATCCGTGGGAGTTCAAACGCGTGTGGCATCTCGAGCCTTCACTCGACAATCCGGACACTGTCTTGGCCGGTATTGAAGATGCTGGTTTGTTCCGCTCGACGAATGGCGGTCAAACGTGGCAAGAGCTTCCTGGTCTACGCGGCCACGGCACCGGATCGCAGTGGCAACCGGGTGCGGGCGGCCTGTGCCTGCACACGATCATTCTTGATCCAGCCAATCGTGACAGGATCTTTATCGCTATCTCTGCCGCCGGTGCATTTCGGACTGACGACGGTGGCACGACGTGGAAAGCGATCAATCAGGGACTGCTGTCGCAATACATTCCGGATCCGACGGCTGAAGTGGGTCACTGCGTTCATCACATGGCGAAGCATCCGTCGAAGTCGAACGTTCTGTTCATGCAGAAGCACTGGGACGTCATGCGCAGTGATGATGCGGGCGACTCGTGGCACGAGATCAGCGGAAACCTGCCGACTGATTTTGGATTTGTGATCGACGTTCACGCGCACGAGCCAGAGACGATTTACGTAGTGCCGATCAAGAGCGACAGCGAGCACTATCCACCAGATGGTAAGTTGCGTGTGTATCGTAGTCGTAGTGGCGGCAACGAATGGGAGCCGCTTACGAATGGTTTGCCGCAAGCGAACTGTTACGTGAACGTGCTGCGCGATGCGATGGCTGTCGATTCGCTTGAATCGTGTGGTGTGTACTTTGGCACGACGGGCGGGCAGGTATATGGCTCGGCTGATGGTGGCGACACGTGGGCACCGATCGTTCGGGATCTTCCCCCAGTGCTTTCAGTGGAGGTCCAGACGCTGACATGATTGTTGTAGTTTTGCCGGCACATCTGCGATCGCTTGCGGGCGTCAGTGGAGAGGTGCAACTTGAGATTGACGGCGAAGTGACGCGGCACTCGATACTCGACGCGCTCGAGGCTCGCTATCCGATGCTGCGTGGGACCATTCGCAATCATGTTGGAGGAGAGCGACGTCCGTTGTTGAGATTCTTTGCATGCGGTGAGGACGTGACGCACGAGCCGGCGGATGCACCGTTGCCGGCCGCGATCGCGTCGGGCACTGAGCCGTTCTATATCATCGGTGCAATTGCTGGAGGTTAAATCACTACAAGGAGTTTTATGGAAACAAATACGATTCGATTACACAGGGTGCTCACGGCGCCGCCGGAGCGAGTTTACAAAGCATTTCTTGATGCTGGTGCGATGTGCAAATGGCTACCACCGAATGGCTTCACGTGCCAGGTTCATCACCTTGATCCGGAAGTCGGTGGCACTTACAAGATGTCGTTCACGAATTTCTCGAGCGGGAACAGTCATTCGTTCGGGGGCAAGTATCTTGAGCTTAAACCGAATGAGCTCCTTCGCTACAGCGATAGCTTCGACGACCCGAACCTGCCCGGCGAAATGATGACGACGGTGACGTTGAAGAAAGTGTCAGTCGGAACTGAATTGAACATCGTGCAGGAGGGCGTCCCCGCCGCGATTCCGGCCGAGGCTTGTTATCTTGGCTGGCAGGAATCCTTAACCCTGCTGAAGCAACTCGTCGAAGCCGAAATTCCCGACGGGATGTAAAACCTAGCCACGGATGACACGGATCAAATCCGGATCTTCTCCGTGTCATCCATGGCTAAAATTTAACCAACAGTGCGCCTTCACCGCCGCTGAATATTCCCGCAATGCAGCCTGTCATCAGCGTTGCCAGAGTGGCTGCCAGTAACGCGCGGAGGCCGAGGCTAGCGAGGTCGTCGCGGCGGGTGGGGGCAAGGGCGGCGGTGCCGCCGACGAAGATTGCCATTGCCGCGATGTGGGCGAAGCCGCAGAGAGCGTAGGTTAGGATTACCACCGTGCGTGGATTTGTTAGCTGGCCAGTGGAGATTAATTGCGAGAGATGGTTGTAGGAGAAGACTTCAGTCAATATCACGCGCTCGCCCAATAAGCGTGCGGCGACTGGGACGTCGCTGGGTTGTAAGCCGAGTAGAAAGGCGAAGGGATAAAAGACCCAGCCGAGAATTCTCACGATCGAAAGCGGTTCGCTCATCCCGAACCAAGAACTCACCACGCCGAGTAACTTATCAACCAACGCCACGATTCCTAAGATCGCGATGATCAAGGCACAGATCCCTGCCGAAAGTCTCAACCCATCCATCGCGCCCTGAATAATCGCGCCGATTAAATTCCTCGATCGCTCTGACTCGTCTTCAGGAGGAACGGCCGCAAGCGTCTCCGGTGTTTCGGTTTCCGGAATCAACAGTTTCGAGACTACGACGCAAGCAGGAATCGCGAGTATGGAAGCCGAGATCAAGTGCCCCGCGATTTGTGGAAAGACGCCGGCGAGAAAAGCCACGTACACTCCGAGCACACTCGATGCCACCGTGGCCATGCCCGTAGTCAATATTAATAGCAACTCCGAGCGCGTCATCCTCTCGAGATAGGGCCGCACCACGAGCGCCGATTCAATGCCGACAAAGATGTTTGCCGCACTCGAGAGCGACTCGGCGCCACTGATCTTCATCGTGCGGTGAAATAACCAAGCGAAGAGTCGTACGAAGACCTGCAACACGCGCAAGTGATAAAGCATCGCGGTGAACGCCGCAAAGAAGATCACGACCGGAAGCACCTGAAATACAAGGATGAAACCGACGGAGCCCGCCTCTCCCGGACTCGCCGCGAGTGGCCCAAACAAAAACACCGATCCGCTCTTAGAGGCATTGAGCAGCGCCAGCACAGCGTCGTTCAGCCAGAGCAGCACTCGCTGCGTAACAGGCAGGCGAAAAATGATCAGACCAATGATGAGTTGCAGCGCGACTCCCCAGGCAATCGTCTTCCACGCAACTCGACGACGATTACTCGAAAGCAGCCACGCCACACCTGCAAAAATCACGAAGCCCACGAGCGACACAACGTGATGAATCATCTGTTTCAGGTCCTTTTTGGTATCTATCCACAGATTACGCAGACTTTATAAACAATCGGTGTAATCTGTGGACACATGCTTTTGGCGAATTTCCTTATTTTCTCGTAGAATAACGTCCCCCTTGATA
>DATFDT010000320.1:0-3626 GCA_035251975.1 Pyrinomonadaceae bacterium
AGCGGGGGCAAGCCCCTCTTCCTGACTTGTTCTAATTGAAGGTCTTAAACCCTACTTGCCGTCATCGGGCGGGATCATCAGTTTTTGGCCGACCTGGATCTTGTCCGGATCCTTCAGCGTGTCGCGGTTCGCGTAGAAGATCCGCATGTATTCATTCGCATCTCCGTAGAACTGCTTGCTGATCTTCGAGAGATTGTCGCCGCTCTTCACTTCGTAAGTCTGACCGCCGCCGCCCTGTCCGCCACCGGCGGCTGCGCCCATCGCGCGGCTCGTGTCCACGCTAATGTCGGCGGTGATATCGTCCGCATTCGGGTTGACGAGCTTGATCTGATCCCAGAACTTGTTCTTTGCCTCGTCCGAAGGGGCGATTGCACGGATAAAGAGTTTATTGTCCTGCACGTGCAGATTCTGAAACTGGATACGCTCATTGTCGGCGGTCGTGAGCACAGTTTGATACTTCTGTTTTAACTCGTTGAAGCGTTGTTGTGCGCCTTGTTGCTGCTCGGCCTCCGACGCTCCGCGTCCAAACATCTTGTCAAAGAGTCCCATGATGATTTCCTTTCGCTAATGCATATTTATCAAGCAGGGGATTGGAGGGATGCCGCAAAGGATAATATTTTTTGCCGCAAAGAAGCACAAAAACACAAAAACTTTAGGGGAAGAAAAGGTTTTGTGCTTTTTGTCGCTTACTTCAACATCTCTTCGATGAGGCGATCGACGTGGATGCGTGTTGTATCGAGGAAGTGGATGCCGTTGTGTTCTTCCACGCGTAGTAATAAAGGAATCTCAGTGCCGCCGAGAATGAGTGCTTCGATGTTTTCGCGTGCTTTCATCGCGTCTGCAATCTCGAGAAAACGGGCGCGTGTCTCGGGAAGGAACTGATCTTTCAACAGCTCGCCGAAATATTTTTCGTGAATGTAGTTTTGTTCTTCCTCGTTTGGTGTGACGAGCTTGATGTCAGTGCGCGAGAACACTTTGGGATAAAACGAGGCTTGCATTGTGTAACGCGTGCCTAAGAGAGCGACGCTTTTGAAGCCAAGCGAGTGGGCGCGTTCGCAAGTCGCTTCAACAATGCTGATCAACGGTAGGCTTACACGTTGTTTGAGATCGTCGAAGACGATGTGCGGTGTGTTTGCGGTGAGGGCGGCGAAGTCGACGCCCGCACGTTCGAGTATCTCGAATTCTTTGACGAGTTGATCGGTGACTTTGTCGAGCGCACCGGCGCCCATCCACTCGATCATCTGTTTCAGATTGATGCTGTTGATGATGATGTGCGGCGACGCGCCGTCGGCTTTTTCACGATACTGGTTCGTGAGTTGGCGATAGTAATCGATCGTCGATTCTGGTCCGGTGCCGCCGATTAGGCCAAGTGTCTTCATAAAGAAGTTTTCTCACGCAGCGGCGCAGCGGCGCAACGATATAAATACACCGCCGCGCCGTTGCGCCGCCGCGTGAGTATCTACTGTTGCGTACTGGTGCTCTTCGTGGGTTCGCTGATGTCGTACTCGGGTTTGGCGACGCCCATGATCCATTTATCAAACCAACCAACGATGTGTTGCAGTCTCTCGATGCGGTGCCACGGCTGACCGGAGCGTGACAGTTCGTGTGATTCGTTCGGGAAACGCACCATCACCGTCGGTATCTTGCGATACTTCAGTGCGCGGAACATTGCCTCGCCGCCTGGTCCGGTTGGTGTGCGCCAGTCAACCTCACCGAGGATCAACATCAACGGCGTCTGGATCTTGTTGACGTACGTGATCGGCGAGCGACGTCGATAGTCTTCCGGATCTTCAAACGGCGGCGCCTTAAACCATGAAGGCTGGAACAGCGTGAAATCAGCGGTGTACCACCAGTCAGACCAACTCGCGATATCTCGCTGCGAGACCGCCGCCGCAAAGCGCGTGGTCTGCGTGATGGTCCAGTTCGTCAGCAAGCCACCGCCGCTACCGCCAGTCACACCCATCTTCTTCTCATCAATGTAACCACGCTTGATCAACTCATCGACACCGGCCATCAGATCTTTGTAATCGTCGCCGGGGTAATTGTGCTGGATGATGTTTCCAAACTCCTGCCCGTAGCTCGTGCTGCCACGCGGGTTCGGATAAATCACGACGTAACCTTTCGCCGCCATCCACTGAAACTCATGATCGAAGATGAACCCGTAAGCCGCGTGCGGCCCACCGTGAATGTTCAGAATGAGCGGATACCGCTTGTTCGGATCGAAATCAGGTGGCTTCTGCACCCACGCCTGAATCTTCTTACCGTCAAAACTCGTGTGCCAGATTTCTTCCGGCTCGGTGAGATTCAGTTTTGAAAACAACTCGTCGTTGATGTGTGTGAGCTGTCGCGGCTGGCCGCCTGGTTTGTCGAGCCAGAAGAGATCGCCGACCCGCGTCGGTGTCGAGATCAGAAGCACGAACTTCGACGCGTCCGGCACGGCTCGAAAATTTACGACGGCCTGGTTTCCGGTAGTGACATCCGAGAATTTTCCGGTGGCAACGTCAAACGATCCGAGGTTTGCTTTTCCCTCTTTTGCATAAGTTAGCATGATGCTGCGTCCATCAGCCGACCAGACCGGCAGATTACCGCCACCGCCGCGCGGCGCAGCGTTGTCGCCCGTTAACCCGCCCGGAACGTCGTAATCAAAATTGGCCGTGAGGTTTCGCGGCTTCGCTCCTGACGCGAGATCCATCACCCACAGATCCGGCTGCGAATACGAGCGCACTGGCTGACTGACCGAAGCAATGAGAGCGAGTTGTTTTCCATCAGGACTGATGCTGAACCCGCCCGCGCCCATAGCGAACGACGTTAGTTGAGTACGCTCGCCGCCTGTGACTGCGATCGAATAGATATCAGTGCGCGGCAACTCGTAATAAGGCTCGTCGGTGTAGTCGGATTCGAAATAGATGCGCGTGCTGTCTTTGGCCCACAGTGCGCCGCCGTCATTGAAATGTCCGTTCGTTAATTGTTTCGGCGTGACTTTTTCGTCGCCCGTTTTCGGAGCAGTGACGACCCAGATGTGATTCGGGTGTTTGAAGTCGAGATAGCCGGCGCCGTTCGCACGATAGACCGCGCGATTGATGACGCGCACGTCGCTCTCGCGTTCCGGACTCGGTGCCGGAGTCGGGCTCGCGCCTGGTTGCGGCGGCGTATTTCTTGCGGCTGCTTTCGCGAGCTCTTCTGCTGTTGCGCTGTTGTAGAAAAGGATCATCTTGCCGTCGGGCGACCACTGCGGCGCGCCTGCGCCACGCGCGAGGGTCGTGAACTGAAACGGCTCGCCACCTGCCATCGCAAGCATGAACAACTGTGGCGGCTCGACGCGCCCGCTCACTTCCGGCGCACGTACGAACGCCAGATACTTTCCATCCGGTGACCAGCGCGGCTGCGAGTCGCGCGGACCGTTCGTAAGCTGGCGTGTTTCGCCGTTGGCAGTCGCAACGGTCCAGATCGCGGTGTTGTATCCGTCTTTCTTGTCGTTGACGCTGACGCGCACGAACGCGACGCGCGAGCCGTCCGGCGAGACCTGCGGATCTCCGATCCAGACGAAGTTGAAGAGATCCTTTTCAGTGATATTGCGTTTTTGAGCCAGCGCGGGCGCGCACAGCGAGACGACAAAGATCAGCAGA
>DATFDT010000321.1:0-35606 GCA_035251975.1 Pyrinomonadaceae bacterium
TGTAACGGTAGACGCATAAAGGGCAGCGTCCCACCGGGATGGAAGCGAATCCCAATCAACTGGACCGCGCCTGTAGGCGAAATCAAAATCGGCCCGGTCATCTGGCCCACGAGGAAGTTTCTCGGCTGCAACTGCTGTCGCCCATCGCAGTGCTGCGAAAACTCCGCGCCGAAATTGAGAATCAACTCAACACAACCATCCGGAAGAATTCGTTCGGGGTTCGGTGCCGGCGCATCACTCTCCAGCATCCAAAAGCACTCCACAAAACGGCTGAGCGGGTATCTGGCTTTTATCTCACAGTAATTCATTTTGTGCTTTTTTGCGGCTAAATTAAGGGGATTGCCAGACGCGGCCGTCGGCGTATTGGATACGGATGAGGATGATTTTTTCGGTGAAACGGTCGCGCTCTTCGAGGTTCAAGGAGGTGACGCTGACCGTGCGCGTTGGTGGTGAGGTGAGGGTGACTGTCAATTCTTTTGTCTTGCCTGGTCCAACGTGTTCGTCGCTCGTGAACTGCTGTCGCCCGAGCTCGTTTTCAGTGTCGCGCTCGTAGAAAACGTAATCCCAGTCAATCTGAGTGATCGCGGCGGTGTGATTGTTTTTGATCTTTGTCTTGTAGATGAAATAGTAACGGGACGGATTCTTCTCTCGGATCTTCGCTAGGTTGGCTTCGTCGGCTTTGGCGTCGCGCTTCGCACGCTCGCCACCACCCTGCGCGACGCGCCGTTCGTTGCGCGCACGCGAGCGCATCTCGTCGAAGTTTTCGAGTGGACCACCGAACGGATCGCGCTCCCAGCCGATGCGAACCTTACTCCAGCTTGATTTAACTACTTCGACACCACTCGGCTCCTGCGCCCACACAAGCGACGCACAGAACAACACTAAAAAAAGCAAGCCACGGATCTTCATCGCTGAAGATCCGTGGCTATGTAGGTTAGAACACATAACGTACGCCGACAATAATACGACGATTGCCGCCGTCTGTCCCCCATTGATTCAGGAAATTCGCCGAGGTAACTCTCGAATCCGGAATACCGAAGTCTCGAGAGTTAGTAGCGTTGAAGAAATCAGCACGGAGCTGTAAGCGTTGATTCTCACCGATCCGTGTGTTCTTCAAAATGCCGAAATCGATGTTGTTGATTCCGTCAGAACGCAGGATGTTTCGTCCCGCATTACCAACGCGCTGCGCGGCCGTGATCGGTCGGAACAACGAACGTCCACCGGCCTGCAGTATTTCTTCAACACTCATCGACGACAAGTCGAGCGTTGTATTCAGGTTTGGTCTGATGGCATTGCCGACCAGCGCTGAAATACTCGCGAGTGTGGCCGCCGGATCCGAACCATTCAGCGGCGTGAAAGGCGAACCACTCTGCAGCGAGAACTGCGAGTTGAACTGCCATCCACCAAGCACGAGGCCCTTGGCGCCTTTCTGATCCTGGAACCACGGTAACTCGTAGACGAAGTTTCCGGCGATACGATGCGGACGATCAAAACTCGATCGCGCGCGGTCAGCCGCGCGATTGTACGAGTCCTGCGCAACAGCGATCTCACCTGACGACACATTGAAGATCTCCGACATCGTGTCGATGAATGAGCTGTAGGTGTAGTGAAGTCCAGCACTAAACCCGCGGCTCAAACGCTTTTCGAGGCTTGTCTGCAACGAGTGATAGATGGACATACCGGAGTTCGTGCGCAAACGGGTCGGACCCTGGTTTGGAATTGTGCGGCAGAATTGGTTCGCGGCACTCGCATTAGTACAGCCGATAACCGCTGGATTAGCATCCACCGACTCAAACAAACCTGTTCCCTTTGTGCCAACGTAACCCACGCGCAATACGAGATCGCGCGTGAACTCGCGTTGCACCTCCAAACTAACGGAGTCATAAAGCGGCATGTGGAAATTCTCGTCTACGATGGTCCTATTGACTGTGTTTGGATTGAACGGCGGACTTTGCAGCACTGTAAATGCATTCGGGATCACAGTGAGATCATTACTCCCGTTAGGATTCCCACCGAGCGGCCTTGCCGTAGTCGTGGGGAACGACGACACCGCCGCAACAAACGGGAACGAGCTCCAGATGTTGAGCAGGATGTTGGTGTAAGCGTAGTCGTGAGTGCGGGTATAACCGCCGCGCAGCACGAGCTTATCGCCACCGGTCAGCCAGCCTAGCAAACCGCTGCTGCGTGTTTGTGGGTTCCAGTTGAATCCGAGTCGCGGCTGCCAATTGTTGTTGTCTCTGCCTGGTATCGGACGCACAACGAAGCGCGGGTCGTTGTTGAAAGCCGCGAGCACCGGCTGATTGTAATCAACCAGATCACCGATTGGCTGGCCTGCGTTCTCGTAACGTAGTCCGAGTGTCAGTGTGAAGTTTGATTTGATTCTCCACTCGTCCTGGCCGAAGAAAAAGAAATCATGCCAATCGGAGTGAAGCACTGCAGCGGTGCCCGGTAAATCCTTGTTGATATTTGCGCGCGTCGCCAGATCTTTCACGAGAAAGTCGAGCGAAGGATACTCGAGCAATCCGCGCGTGGTTGGTTTGAAGAGCTGGTGAAGCTGGTTACGACGAATATCAGCGCCAAACTTCCAGGCGTGATTGCCGTTTGTGTACGAGACATTGTCCTGAATCTGGTAGGTGTTTCGCGTTTGATTCTGCGGCAGGTTCACACCAAGGCCGATCGCGGTTCTGGTTGGACCAGCATTGAAACCACTCAAACCGAGATCGACAACTTCCATCGACGGGATCAACTCAGAGCGCGGGTCGAGCGCAATCGTTGCATTCGCACTGCGCAGGAACGCTCCGCGTAATTCGTTAATCCACTTCGGTGTTAGCACGCTCGTCAGTTGCAGGTTCACACCCTGTGTTCGCGCCGGCACGATCGATGAAAATCCCGGCGGCGTGATCTGCGAAGCTGCCACACCAGGAATGCTGCCGAGGGCGCCGGAATCCTGGTAGAGATAGCGGCCGTTCAGACTGTGCTTGTCGTTCAGGCGATGATCGATACGAACTGACGTCTGCCAATCGTCGTAGGTTGAAGCTTGTGAGCCGGTCAACGCTCCAACAGGTACGATGAACGTCTGTCCGTTACGCTCAAACCTGACATTTTGATTGAGTGGTGTGGCCGCTGCCGGCAGGAAGTCGAGCAGCGCGCGAACTTGCGGCAAATCGCCTGCGGCCTGGCGGATGATCTCCTTGCCCGCTGCGGTCGGCGCGCCCTTCAGTTCCTGGCCTACGCCGAGTTGCCGGTCCCACCAGCGTTGAATTGCGAAGAAGAAGAACGTGCGGTCCGTACCGTTAATGATGCCTGGACCACCTTCACCAAAGCGGGGCAGGTGCAGTGGACCACCAATCGTTCCGCCTAACTGGTTTTCAATTCGAAACGGAGCGTGGTGATGGGACGGATCGGCGTGGTTCGGATTGCAGAAACCATTCAAGCCGGCTTTCTGTACGTTGCTACACGCGTTCAGAGCGTTGTCGTTGTGAAACCAAAAGCCCGAACCGTGATACTGGTTCGTACCACTGCGCGTGATCGCATTGAACACCGCGCTCGAGTTGCGGCCATACTCAGCGCTGAATTGGTTTGTAACGAGTCTGACTTCCTGAATCGCGTCAGGATTGTTCAGCGGGATCGTCGATCCGGCAACACCGAAGTTGTTGTTGTCCTGACCGTCGATCATGAAGTTGTTGGAACGGGTTCGGCCGCCGTTCGAAGAGAAGTTTGTTCCTCCGGCGAAGGCGCTCTGGCCCGAGTTTATCTGGCTCACGCCCGGCGCTGACAACGCGATGTTGTAAACGCTGCGAGTTGTAGCCAGCGGCAACTCAGATAGACGCTTCTCGTCGAAGCGAGTGCCGACCTCAGGTGTCGAGGTATTCAACATCGACGCGTTTTCAACGACGTTCACGACTTCCTGCACCGCGCCAGGTTTCATCGTCACGTCAACCACAGCCGCCTGGTTCAGAGCGAGTGTGATTCCCTGTTGTTGATACTTGGCGAAGCCGGTGCTTTCGACCGTGATCTCGTAATTGCCGACGGCCAGGTTCGCGAAGTGGTAGCGACCATCGGCGTTGGTCTGTGCGGTTCGTGTTTCGTTGGTTTGTATGTTGCGCACGTTGACGGTGGCGCCGGTGATGACCGCTTGTTTTTCGTCCCTCACATCGCCGGCGATAGATCCGGAATTTTGGGCGAAGGCGGGACAAAGACACGCGAGCAACACGGCGAAGAGCATCAGTAGTCTGGTTGCAGTGTGCATAAGCATTCTCCGTTTGTACGACTGGACGGCCTGTCGTCATTTGAGTTGTGGATAGGTGACGGCCCGGAGAAACGCAGATGAAGTTTCGCTAGGCGATTACAAAACTTTGGAGACGTGGTAGGGGTCGTCGACTTGCGTGAGGCAATGTGTATTCCAAGATTGTGTAGATCGGTTAAGAGCGGAGGAGTGAGTAAGTTAACCTTTTGTAGATGAGTGCAAACCGGACGAAAGAAGCCAAAAATCTATATACGATCCAAAAATGCTTAAAAAGTCCTAGACAGGATTACAGGATTTACTGGATGAGAAAGATATCCTGTAAATCCTGTGAATCTTGAAATCCTGTCTAACTTACGGCGCCGAGGCGAACGCGACATCGGTGATCAGAATACCGCCCTGAAGTCGCTCGTTGAACGTAAACTGCACTGAACGCACGGCATTCAGGTTTACGCCGCTGAAAGCACTCAACGGCACGCGCACCGTATTCAGTACAACTTTCGGCACGGCCAGGACCTCGCCCGGTGGGAAGAACAGCGCGCCCGAAACATCACTAACGCGCACTGATGCAGAAACGCCGGCAGCATCAGTCAACACCACGCGAAAGTCTGAAGCAAGACCCTGGAGATTACGAACGTCAGCAAAGTTCACACTGACACGAAATTGCACAGCCTGGAACCCCGAGACGTTGCCCAACGTTGCTGGAATGTCGTTTCTGTAGTTGCCGGTCAAATCGTTCCAACCGGTCTTCAGTTGACTCAAACCCCGCAACGGTGAGCGAGCGCTCGGAGTCGTGTGCGGTTGTTGCGCATTAAGCGCTTCAGCTATACAGCGCTGCGGTTGCGGTTCATCACCGCCACACAACTCGTACGGCGAAAGAGCAGTTTGCTTCGCCGCACCACCAAGCGTGTTCGTGGTGAGATTGGTGTCGTTCAGTAAGCTGTTCACATCCAATCGACGATTGGCCGGCGCGTGATACGACACAAACAGGTTGTTGTTCTGAGCCGAAGCGGGCGGTGGCGCGTCGCCAGTCAGCAGCGGTATGAACTGCGTCTCACCTCCGACATAAGCACGAAAGAACGCAGACATATAAGCGAGTCCGGTGCTGCGCTGCTGTGCTTCCGTTAATCGCTGATTGGTGTTGCCGGAACCACAATGTGAGTCGGAATGGCCACCAGGAATAAACGCCAGCCAATCGTTTGCCGCGCCCGGAAACGGACTCGAGCCAGGCGACCAGATCGTGTTGAAGAAATTGTGATTTGCGCCCATAACAAGCTCGTAATGCTTCGGCGAATTATCACCAGTGACGTTGTAGCGAGCGTCATCGTAAAAATGCACGCCTTGCAGATCGGCAACGTCGCCGTCGCAATAAGGCAGCATCACGTTGAGAGCGGCATTGTTCACGATGTCGCGGTTGAAATCGGTCGGCGCGAGCGGAAATACAGCCTTGATGCCGTAAGGCGCGCCCAAAGCGTTGTTCAGAACGTAATGACGCACCACGCCTTCACCACCGCGCGAATGGCCCATCGTGCCGACGCGAGTCAAATCTAATTTACCGACGAACTTGGTCCCGAACGGCGCGCCGCCAGTGGTGTTGAATGTCTTCAGAATGTCGAGATGTTTCTGCATCAACTCCGCACGCGCGAGCGCGCCGAGATCAAACACGGCGTTGTCGACGGCGTTGACTCCGTTGGCGCTGACTGAAACCACAATGTAGCCGTGACTCGCCAGCACTTCTGAAACGTAGTCATATCCCTGGAAACTCGGTATCGGCTGGCTTCCATTCGTCGAACATGGCCACTGGAGCAGTTGAGATCCGCCTTTAAAACAAGTGGCGTGACGGCCGTGTAGAAAGACGATTACCGGATATGGACCAGCGGGCAGGTTTGTTGGATAGTGAATCGAAGCGCGCAGTTCCACTGGACCGGGGAAGGCTGTTGGCTGAAACGCTGTGTCGCCGAAGTTGTATTCTTCACGTGTGACTGGCAGCGGGCCGGGCGTTCCGGGGTCCGGGACTTGCGCAAACGCTGCTCCCGCAACAACGAGGATGAAAATTAGTGACGCGAGAATGTAGTTTTTGGTTTTCATTGGTTTCCTCCTTCACGCGTCAAGCGAATTCGCTGAGAAATTCTCATGCGTCCTTCTTTGTCTTCGCCGTAAGAGATTGAAACCACGCCTCCTTCACGTATCAACGAGCTGTCAAACGTGATCGCAGTAACCTGCGAGAGGGTTTCGTTTTCGATGCCGTAGCCGGCGATCTCATCGTCGATCCAGATCACGGCCGGCATAGCACGAACCGGGAATGGACCACCTTGCACTGTGACTCGCCACGCTTTATCCACGGCAACTTGTTGGCCACGCACCTCCACGTTCAACTGGCGCGGTAGTTTTATTTCTTCAACGCGATAACCGGTCAGCTTTAGCTCAGTCGCAGGCCGAGAAGATTTAGCTTCACTGACGAGCTTGCCGGGCACAGACAGTAGTTCTTTCAAACGGACCTCCTGATTTCGTTGTGCAAAAGCACCAGAACCACTTACAAACAGGAAGGCTAAAACCAGTAACAAAAGACTTCGTCTCATTGCAGGGATCTCCTTTTGATAAAAGTCGACAGACAGTCCGAACATGGGCTGGGCTTTTGGGAGGTCTACTTGTCGGGTTTGGAGCAGGCGATACGTTAATGCGATTCGCGGTGGGTGTCAAACTTAACAGGCGGGTGGCCACGGAGGGCCAACCCCTACAGTTGTAGTCAATCACGCCATTTCAATGAAGGCGCTTGGTGAGCAACAACTGTAGGGGCGGCCCTCCGTGGCCGCCCGTTGCTTAATCACGAAACCGTGTAGCGGCAAACGACGATGATGTCCTGGATCGCATTTGGATCTACGTGACCGTTATTCAGTTTTAGCCACGCATTGACTGTGAAGGGGCCGGGATCGTTGTTCAGGTTCAACTTTGTCCCGCGCACCATTTCGTTCCACATGCTCAAGGGCACCGTGTCATCACTCGGTGGTTCCGGTGCTGTATTGCCGGCGGCGAGTGCGATCTTCATCGTATTCTCGTTGTGACCAGAGCCAGGCTTCACTTTCACAAACACATCCATCTCCTTGATCGAGATCTTCTTCGCCTGGAACAGGAACGGGAATCGCTCCTGCGTGAAAGCTGCCGTCAGACTCTGAACACTACCTTCCGGCGCGTTCAGAAAACGCGACCACTCCGTCGAGAACTCATGACGCAGGCTGAACATCTGCGTCAGACCACGCGCGCCTTCAAAGCGAATGAACTCGTCGAGCGCGGCCTGCAACTCGAGCTCAGCCTTTGCTTTGAGTTCCGGTCCACCATCACGCGATGTGTAACGCACGTGCAGCACCACATCGGCGATAGTGTTGTAGTCGAATGACTTGAAGCTCTTCGGCATCTCGATATGCCACGTGCTGATCGCGCCCTGTCCTTCGAACGGCAGGTAGCGCTCGTCATGCAGGTTCGTTTCAAACATGCCGCTGTCATTCTGCGCACCACTCGTCACGATCGACTGCACTGCTCCCACATTGTCTACGAACCGCGTATCGACAGCCTGGCGACCATATTTGTCATTCATCAGCTCGTTGCTGTGACGAATACTGCTGCTCTGCAACGTGAGCGTGCAGTTGATGCCGCTGTATGGACCAGCCACGCACGGGACCGTGATACCAACTGACTTGATCCGGCGCATGTAGTGACCGGTGTAATCGATGTCAAACAACGTCTCAGGCAGCGTCACAAAACACTCACCCGTCTGCTTCAACTTCACCAGACTGACTGGATCGATCGACATCAGCGACACGTGTTTGACGATTTCATACTCGCGTTTGTTTTGATCGAGATAAGCGACTTCCATGCGCTTGAGATCGTAGGAGAGTCGCTCACCGGCGAGCAACCCCTTCTTCAAGCTGTCCCAGTAACCAAACTGAATGAAGCTTGACTCTCGCAGACCGAGCTCGTGTCGAAACGCAGCTTCCGCACGTTTCGCAACGTCGTAAGCAAGCTGATAACTCTGGAAGTAAATCCCGGAGATCTGCCCGACCATCCAATCATAGAGCTCGCGATTGGTGAACTTGCTGCGCATGAACTCATCTGCTTCGCGCGCGTTCTCAACTTGCAGATTGTGATTGCGCAATTCTTTCTCGGCAATCGCGATGCGAATATCAGACGCTGCGATCTGTCTATCGATCTGTTCGAGTTCTTTATTAGCCAGACGCTCCTGGAGTTTCCAGTCGTCGAAGCGACGCTGGTGACCACCCATCGTGCCGGCCATCGAACCGATGGTGTTCAGGATTCCAACAACTTTGCCGATGGAATTGCTGAAGCTCGATACCGATCGTTCCAGGTTGTCGCCACCGGCTGTCGTACCAAACGAAAAAGGTAACGCCAGCTTGAAATTCGGAATCAGGCTCAGCGTCCCACCCAAAGCAAGCATGGTTGACTCATAAATCTGAAGGTTCAGTGTCGCTTGTGTAAGGTTCAACTGCGTCGTTTCATACTGATTCATGAAAGCGATATCGCGATAGTAGTCACGACGCAGCGTGGTCATCTCCTTGCTTCGATCCAATCCCGCACGCGACTCTTTCGCTTCATCAAGTTGTCGCTCTCTGACTGCTCGCACTGCATTCAGCACCTTCATCTCGTGCGTCGAACGCAGCAGAGACATTGCTTCAGCGTCGCGCTTCTCGAGTGCGGAAAGCAACGCACCGCCCAACGATTTCACTTCACCACACAGCTCCACCGCCTTTTGGAACATGACGTTGAAACGATAGTGTGGCAACGAAACGTTGATATCGCTGAGCGCGCTCGCGATGTCCACTCCGGCGGCGGTCGCCCGGGTCAGTAGTCCTGGATCGATCGGCGCATCGAATGTTGGCAATGAACGAACCACGCCTTCGATATTCTGGCAGTGGCGAATCTTGAACAGCCGGTCGGCTACCGTGTTCCAGTATCCAAGCAGCTTTTCGTTACCCGGCAATCCGAAGAACGGCATCAGCGGCATACCGTCAGGATTGTCTTCATTTAATGGTGGCACGACTGACGGCGACAGGAAACCTTCGATCTCCACTGACGCATTCGCCAAACCGTTCAATGAGTCCTCGTCGTCGAGACTACGGAACGTCTGCACCTTCGCCTTCGCACGTGCCGGGATCTGTTCCGGACGCCGGCCGAGAATTTGTGCGGCGAGAATGTAGAGTTGTGTCGCTTCGTTGATTGATTCAATCGTGTCGCGACGGAACAACTGATCGGCCCACGCGATGAGGTTGTCGATGTAGCGCATCACAACCGCCTTCATGTAGGTCACTAAACGCAGTCTCGCGATCACGTGTGGCCTGAACGGATTGGCTTGCCATTCCTGGATCTGCGCGTTCGCGGTTGGGTCGTCAAACAAATCTTCGAGAGATTGCGTGCCGTCCTTCGCTTGTTTGTAGAACGGCATGACGCGCCAGAAGCGTTCCGGTCCGGGCGTGGTTGGATTGTCAGGCGAGTCAGTCGTCGTCGGATCGAAGATGTAGTGGAACCACTTCTGCGCCTCTTCGAAGTGTTGGTTTTTGCTCAATTGCGTCGCGATCATGAAAGGCGTGTGGAAGAAGAGTTCCCAATTGTAGAGCGAGTAAGCGCCGCCATACGTGAAGTCGACGTCTTCGCGCGGTTTGGCGTCGGTATCAACTTGCGTCGCATCCGGTGAATACTCGTCGAACGCGATCGCAGAATCTGTCAACCGTTGATTCGCAAGAGTCAGCAGTCCACTGATGCCCGAACGATTGAGCGACCTGACGAAGCTACTAACCAGCGGATGGTAGAACGTGCTGAACGTAATGTCGTTCGTGTCTTCGTCTTTCGTCACCAGATAGCCGTGGAGATCGTCCTGGAAGAACGCCGGATACTCCAGCGTCTTCGCTTTATAGCTCTGGTGCAGTGGCAACAACCGGAACGGCCACGGAGTTTTCTGAAGTATCCGTGTGTCTAACAGTCCACCGTTGTTCGGATTCTGATTCTCGACCATCATCATGTTCTCGAAGATCGTTCCGACGATCGGCTCGATCTGTGAGTTCGCACTGGAATCCATCATTGCGTTCACAGTTTGCTGGCCATCATCGAAGTGAAACGTCACGATGGCCTGCGATGGATCTGTGGTCTTACTGGTCGTGGTAGTCGTGGTGGTCGTCGTCGGAAGCGTCACGAGATTGAAATTGCAATATGCTTCGCTGACGATTGTGCACACCTGACTGTCAGCTATGTCGATGGACCGTGGCGGATCACCGATTATTTGCAAGACGGGCGACAGCGTGGTTTCTATTAACGCATTTGCCGAATCGCCATTCTTGCCGATAAGGTTCGGCGAGTGAAAACCGTCGTCAATGAAGCATTCCTGCCGCTGTCCTACATTCCTGATGCTCTGCGTCAGGTACTCCGCGGACGCCAGCCAGTATTTGAACGTATCCGTTGTACTCGTGTTTTTGATACTGACGGTGCCGTCGTTGTTCAGCTTGATCGTTTCGACCGTGTTGCCGGCGGAATCCTTCTTCCGGATATCCGCTTTGGTCACGTCTGACGGCGAAAACGCCCCGCCATCCACTTTCGCGTTCACATCCTTTGACTCTCCCGGTCCTAAAGAGAACAGGGCCGTTTCTTTGATAGTCTTTTGATCGGTCGAAGTAATCGTGATCGTCTTGAGCAGTTCGACCGGACCATAACAATCGATAAACAAGTGCTCGGTCGCGGTCGACTCAGTCCGAACGGTCGCAATGCGACTCTTGAACGAGAACAGTTTGAACTGCGCATCATTCAGCTCCGACTCCGGATGTGTTAAGTCGCTCTTGAACGGGCTTGCCAATTTCTTGGCTGACCACTTGCCGCTCTTGTATTCCGACCAGACGAGCTGCACTTCGAGCACTTTCTCGCCCCCCTCGATCGGTGTTCCGTCGGTAGGCATCGTGAGCGGTTTCTCTTTCTGTTTCATCGTAAAGATGGGCCAGAAGAGATAGAGCCGCCGGTTCCAGATCACGGGAATAACGTGATTGCCCTGAATGTCAGCATCGACTTTTTCCCACGGCGTCCAATTCGCCGAGTTGATCTGTTGCCGGTAGTAATAGACGTGCGGAGTCGAGAAAGTGCGCCCGATGACGTGCAGCGTGTCGATCTCGATCTTCGTTCCGTCATCCGAGATCTCTTGTTGGTGATACATACCGACGACTTCCAACCGCGCCACGTCGTGCAGTTTCTCGAGGTAGTGGACAAACGCGGTCTCGGCTGTGTCCATCGTCACTTCGCTTTGCAGCAACTCGTTTTCGACGTCTTTGAAGAACGGTGACTTGTCGTCGCGCAGCTCCGGCTCGATCCAGTTTTCCGGGTACAGAAGGATTTTGCGATTGGCTTCCCAGATGCGGTACTGCTTGCGCCACTGGCCCCACTCACGCGACTCTTTCGACGAGAGGGAAACCGCGCCTTCGAGATTCATGAGCGAGCGTTGAATGAAGAGCTGCACTGACCCGATCGCCTGTTTGATTCTGGTGGTCATCATGCACGGGCTCATTTCAACGTCGACGAGCAGCTTTTCATACAACTCGTCCGCGTTTTTCGCATTGCTTCTGAGCACTAAATATGAGACCAGGCCGGCGCGCTGTTTCTCACGCAGCGGATCGTTGAGCGATTTGGATTTTTCCAGCCACTGCTCGTTATCGAGTTGCGCACGCACAAGAGCTTTGACGTCTGCCGAAAATTTCTGTTCATCGGCCGGAAGCATGACCGGCTTGGTCCAGGAGAGACACTGATCGGCCGAAGCGCCGAGCTGGTCCAGCATCCTGAATGCAGGAAGCAGACGGCGCAGCGCTTGTTCATCCTTGTAGTTGGCGACACCGAAGCTGAAGCCGCTATTAAGCGCCGTCAGATTTTCCAACTTCCACGACAACCCGTTGGCTATTTTTCCAAGCAGCGCAGTGATCGTTGTGCCGTTTTTGGCTGACGTGAAGACATCAGTAACCACGCCTTCTGCGAGCGGTAAAGCCGCGCTCAACTGGAACAGATCGGCGATCCGTGCCCAGCTCGGATAAAGCGGTGGGTTCGGCAACGTGGTGTCGAACGGAAGCTTGTTCAAGTCGAGCCAGCCGTTGCCTGGACCAAAGTCAAACAGCCATTGGAGCTGCTGGCTAGTCAGACGGAAGCCGTGATTCAACGCGGCGATCTTGTACAGGCGAACGAACGTGTTGAACTGATTCGGAAACTCAACGCGACTGACCTCAACGTCACTTTCCGCAAACTCGGTCGCAAGAAAAACATCGATCGCTTTCTTGGTAGGATCCGCTGTCGAGTTGACCCAATTCGTCAACAGTTCGCGGGCTGAGCTTGAAGGGAAATTTAGATATTCGCCCAGGCGTTGAATGACGATCGCGATTTTTCGATTTTTCAGATCATCATCCGGATCATCGCTGGCAACATTATTTTTCGTCACCACCTTTCTGAGTTCTTCGCGAAGCGAACCGAGCACAGCCGCGATCGTTGTATCGCTGATCGCGATCCGAGAATTCGCGGAGAAATCGTGACGCAAAAGGTAGTTGAGATCTTCAACGCTGAAACCTGACGCAGCGATTCTTTCGGTCTGCTGCACAAACTCGATTGTGTCTTTAGTCGTCGCTAACGGAGTCTTGTTGATCAGTTTGAGCGCTGCGAGATAGGTGCGAATCGAGTAATTGAGCGCCCTCGCGAACGTCGCGTGACGATAAAGCTTCGAAAGGTTGGTGATCGATAAAACGTCATCGGTGACGACGTTCGTATCCGCAAGCAGCAGGCTCAGATCGTCGATACTGATTTGCAGCGCTGCGGCGATTCGCGGTTTGGTTTCAGAAAGCTTGCCTGTGAGCGTTGTAGGATCTTCAGGCAGCGACTGTCCGGCTGCGGTTCGATTGTTAAAGAGAGTTGCGTAGAGCGACGGCACGGCCGGTTCGCCCTCGGCAAAGTGATCGAGATATCGTCCGGTATCCATCGTCGTGGCCCAGAAGCTGAGTAGGTTGACGACGGGCAGACCAAACTGTTCGCTCAAACGCTTGATGCGCGACACGTGTAGCAGGAAAGTCGCAGAGATGTCGAGGTTCGGCTGCTGCAGCGCGACAATCGCCTTATCGAGATCGCGCATGGACCATCCAAGCTTGCGCGAGAGACGCACGAAGCGATGAATCTTGTTCCAGGCCTCGATGAGCTTGGCCTTCTTGTCGGTTACCGTGCTGTCAGTTACCTGAACTCTCAGCTTGCTCAAATCGCAGGTGTCCGCATGCAACGGGTCGGTTGAAACGATTCCGAACCTTCGCCCGGTGGCAGTGGCCGGATTGATGAAGTAAGAACCCAGCACTTCCAGCATCTCTCGGTATACGAGCCCGGATTGCTGTAGGAATATCGAGACGTGTTGCAAAACAACGTCCCAGTCCGAACTTTCAGTTGGATCGGCGCCGGCGTTGCCTGTTTGCTTGAGGCCCCAGTAATCCCACGGCCCTGTCGGCGCTGCAGTTGGATCACCAGTAATGATCTTCGCTTCTTCCGTAGTTATGCCCACGTATTCGTTGGCGATGTTTTGATTCGTCAATACATCAGACGCAGGGTCGTGGAAGAACGTCTCCATCACTTCCGTGCGCTTCACACCGAAGTGACCGAGATAGCCGCGAATCTCTTCGACCGGAAGATTCAACGGCAGGTCCCATGAATACACGGCCTTCCGCAGCTCCTCGTACGCGGCGCTGTTAACGTGTTCGGGATTCGCGCGCAGCTCGTCCGCGGTCCAACTCGTCTGCGGCCATGCCTTAACTTCAAAACCGTTGCCGCTTCCGAGATACTTCACCGTGAACGACCAGCCAGTATCGAGAATCAGCCACGATTGGGCCTCGTCTTTGCGGACCGAAGCTTTGTCGGTAGCTGCGTAACCGCTGTTTGCAAATATGGTCGGGAAAGATGCTGGCATCTTTTCCAGGTTGAGATCAGCGATAATGCTGGTCGCGTTCGTGTCGCCGATACTGAACTTCCGCTCAGCGACGGCCGCTTCCATGATTTCCCTCGTCAGATCCACGTAAGGCAGTTGCGTAGTCGTGTTCTCGCAAGTCAGCTCGATATGTTCGAGGTCTGGCCGGCGTCCAAACAGCACTTGCAACGGCGTGAGACCCTGCTTCTTTGGACCATCACCGAGGAATTTCAGAATGTCGACGAAGTATGCGGCCGGACTGTAGACCGATTGGCACTGTTCGCAATCGCAGATATCGAGGGAACCGAATAACGTCTGTAAGTCAGGACTGACTGACGCCTGGGCGACAGTCTTTACGATCGAGTCCTGCTTCACGCTGCTATTCGGAACGACCAAAGGTGACGCCGAATTCGCCGCGACAGCTTGTCCTAAATAGAAGTTGAGCGCGGCCGCGTGCATCTGCTTTGCTTTGCGATACGTTTCGATCGCAGCGGCTTCGCTTCCCAACACGCTCGTGTAGTTTTCAACAAACCTGCGCTCGCCGACTTTGACCATCGAGAACGCGGAGTGCAGATCGTCTTTTCTGAACGAACGAATCTGTGCGTAGCGTGGCGTCATGTTGAAAAGACGCTGCATGTTTTTGAGCTCGGTGATGAGCGCCGGCACATTCGTCACACCGGCGAGTTTGGTATCGCGATCGGTGCTGAGATACACGTCGATCGGAACTTCTCGAAACTCGTAAAACTTATTGTTATTGAAAAATTTCTGGAGGTCAGTCCGCACCGGATTGAATGGGCTATCGCCGGCGACATCTGCAACGAATCGCCCTGCCACGACTGGCGTCGGCAATGCGTTTTCCATGTACGCATTCAACGCCGCTGCGTAGTTATCGATTTTCTCCTGTGGCGTGGCGCCGGGAGTCGACGCCGGGGTGCCGGTTGTTTGGAGAAGCTGTTTCCATTCGTTAACACCTTTTGCAGCGAAGGGACGTAAAGCGACTGTGCCCGGATCGGCGGTCGGTGGTGCGCCATTTTGAGTAAAGTCGTAACCGTTGCGCAGCGCCGTTACGAGCGGCAGATGGTTCGTAGTCAGATCGCCCGTCTGTAGCGTGAAGCGCACGTTGTTCTTCTCTTCAGGCAGGAAATTAGTCGCGGCAATGGCGTCCCAAAAACTTCTGGTTGTGCCGCCGTGCAGCACGAGAAGACCTGCGACGATGCCCCGCTTCTCATCAGTCAGACCAGAAGCCGCGAGCAAATCACCGAGTGACGCAGTGTCGCCGCCCGTTTGCAGCAACAGGCTGGCTTTCAGTTGGCGGAGATCGTTGGCTATCTGGTCCAATTGCGCGCTCGAGAGCTGTGGGATGATCGCTTCGTTCGAAGACGATTCCAGCGCCGCGCGCAACAACGGGATTTCGTTTTGCAGAAGCTCTTCGAGAACCGTGGGAAATCCCTGGCGGAAAAGACCATAGAACGCTGACTGCGGAATCCTGCCGGCCTGTTCGTTGCGGCGCGCGCTTTCCGCGAGCTGGGTTAACAATGCCGCGTCGATGCCGGTTTCGCCGGCCAGGAACGCGATATCGTCTGCCGTCAGGTCTTTTTGCGCTATGCCACGCAGCACCGTCGTAAGCTCGGCCACAATGCGGCCAAACTCAGAGAGCCCCTTAGCTTCACCAATCGTGAAATTCACGATCTCAAATTTACCGGCGTTGAAAATGATTGGTGACGTTGCGAGAACTGTGGTTCCGGCGGGGTTCAAAACGCGGACGAAGAGATCAGCTCGATTCTTCTCAGCTGCCTTAAAGTCGTCGTCTCTATAAAAGACCGAGTATTCACCATCGTTGTTGGTCTTTGTTTCCTTTATGAGCTCTTCTGAACGTAGATCTTTGTCGAGGACTCGGATGATCAGATCTTTTTGTGCGACGCCGTTCGCGTCGAACACCTGGCCGAGGACGATAAACTTGTTGGGATGTTCGTGGTTCGCGTCCATGAGCCACGCCGCTTTACCCTCGAAGATGCCGTTAGGCACAAGCTTGAGTTTTTTCTGATAGCCGACCACAGCATCGTGCGTAGTCTCGCCGAAAAATTGGTTGATCAATTCGGTGTCGGTAATCCTGTGGCCGAGCTCGAGTAGAGCGGTTTGCAGGTCGCCGACGTCTTTACCCGAGTCGCCTCGTTTTAAGTCGCGTAATGAAAGTAGTTCCATGATAGCCTCCAGACATGATTCCGCCGTTCGTTACGCTGTAGAGTGGTGGCTAACTGGAAAACATCACAGGCGTGTATGCGAATTTGTTGAGCGTGGTCTGCACTTTTATGACTGGTTTGGTGGCCGGTTCCCCGGATCGCTGTGAAACATAGAAAACACCTTGAACATCGCCGGGATGAGCGTGGTTAGGCCAGTCATGAGGGCGAGCGAGCGGGAATAAAGATCCTGCTGCGTGAGAAAAAGGAACGCGGCAACGCCCAGCATCACAACCAGGATGGGCACTTTAAGCGTTTGCCATAAACTGCCCTGCTGAGCTTGTTTGTCTTGTTCAACCACAAATGAAACTCGCTCAGCCGAATTAACAAATTGCCGGAAGCTCGCATTGAACAGATGAAGATCATGCTCCCTTACGATCAGTTCCCGTCTCAATAGCGGCTCGATATCCGGATCACGATGACATAGCAGCCGGTCCTGGGCCAAATGACACAACGTCTGTTTCTCGCCTGGTGTGCAAGAGTTCCAAATATGCGTGTAGTAGGCTCGGGCCTGATTGCCGATTTTCGCGATAAGTTCTTCTGGCCTCAGAGTGATAAACCCTGTCTGCGAGAGTAACTTGAAACCAATGCGCTGCAACGGTTCTCGGCGCGCACACTCGTCACGAAGCGTATCGAACAAGTCTCTGATCTCCTTCGCTGATCTTCCCGGTACACCCTGAGTCACAATTCGCTCTTTTTCCAGGTCGATGGTTTTCTTGAAGTTCGAGCCGTCGTCGGTGTCTTCGGCATATTCAGTGAAGAAGTCAGTAATTACTACTCCAGCCCGGCGCTCTATTTCATTACTCGTGCCATTTGCGTGTCCGTTTTCGCTGTTCGAGAAGCGATACTGTGAAAACTCCGCGGAGGAGAAGATCAATACCCTTCTGTCTTTAGCCAGCAGGTTCTCCATCAACGTCAATTTCTGTTGATTGATCTGCGGGTCGTCCATTCCATACTCGAAGCGGTCCAACGCGATCACTGTCGCCTGGTTGTCAGCAGCATCGTCAAAGCTATCGGCCCAATTAGAAGACGTTGCAATGTCAGGCAAAGCTTTTAGATGGAGATTGCTCCCGTCACCCGGCACCTTTTTTACGAACGGCGCATTCACCACCACGAAGGCATTGCTATCAATCCTTTTACTCAAAAGCGTTTTCAACGAGTGGCTGACGGGCTTTTGGATATCGAGCACAAACACTTTTCTAATCATGTAATCAACGAACAGAAATACCAAAAGCACGAAAATAACGAGCGGAAGCGTGGTTATTTTAGGAAGGTCGATTAGCGGTACCGCACTATTCAAATACGACTCTACCGCTTCGGAGTCTCTCTTGAGATGAAAAACCAATCTTCCATTCGGGGCAGAGTTCCACGTACCCACGCTCCCCACGCCCCCCGCGATTCCCACGATCCCAACCGAATTGTTTTCCAGGAGTCCGCGTCTTTCGATGCTTGCGCGATTGGATAGCGGGAAAATCGTGTTCAGTTTCGCAAGGAAATCGGTTTGAGCAACGTCAATACGACTCCCCGTTTCTCCATCAGGTTTCTTATCGCTGGTCTTGAAAAAGAAGTTGTGTTGAACGTCCCACGATTCGGCTAAACGATTTTGGATGAACTGTTCACGCTCCTTCTCCTGCAACTCAGCTTCATTGATTCCGGATTGTGGCGGTTTAGACCCTTGATCATCTATGAATTTGATCGCGGCGTATTGAGTGCGAATGCGCTCATCTCGGTTCGCCAGCGCTGTGGCGATGGAGTATTGAGCGTGCTTGATGAAAAGTGTTATCTGGGAATCATAGGCATATTTGAAAAACGCCGCGGCCGGCAGTATTGCAACCAGCAAAAGAAGCAGGCTCGCGTTTACCACGTAGAGCCGGTTGTAACGCTTGCAGTAGTTGAGCAAATGCGAAGCAGGCTTCAAAAATGGAGAGTGCAAGCCCCAGCGCAAGTTTACGAAGTAAGCGAAACCACTGAACAAACCAATACCGGCTGTTAACCAAACCAGCTTCTCTCCATGCAGCAGAACTACAAGGACCAGGGAAGCCAGTGATGTTCCAAGCAAAACAACGATTGATTGGATGTAGATCTTCGCCTTTTTCTCTGAGGGCCAGAGCCATGCTCTTCTCTCATTAACTACATTAAATACGTAGAACACTGTGAAGATGGTCATGACAACCAGACCATAGACCAGGAACAGAATAGTGACTGAAGTGAGTAGCTCCAGGAAAACAGCTCGCAGCGGCTGCTTATTTCTGAAGGTGATCAGTGACCAATCGGGAAAGCCTTTCAGCGGAGTAATAAAGAAACTGTGATCTTCACCGAGATAGCGGACAGTCAGTGCTTTATCATTGTGTCCAACGAGGCCGGCAAGCAGTTCGGGATTTTGATCACATTCCTGAAAAAGATTCTCGCCTGAATGATGAGCTTCGTCGGAATGGAAGAGTACCTTGCCGTCGTTTGCGATAATCGCGTAACCGTAGCCCGCCGGAAGTACTGGGTCCATCAGCGAGAGCAATCGCATATCAAACGACACGATCCACGATTGGTTGGGGATCGTCATCGAGATTTCAACCTGGTTTCGCCCGGTGTTTTTGGAAATTACGGGCTCCAACCAAAACCTATAATCGTCGAGCTCGTAAAAACGGCCTTTTCGAATATTGTCGAAATAAGCTCTGGTCGAGACGGGGATGTATTGTGTGGTGTAACTCTTTACACTCCACTTCGCTTTCTGCATTCCGCTCGGGTCAATCCAGGCAACAGAGTCGAAATACTTATAGGTTGTGCTGGGAGACTTTACTATGGCCTGCAGAATATCCGTTTTGTTCGTTTCACTCTGCTGATAGATATCCGTTTTCCCGGCATGAGCCGCTTGCACGGGTTTAGCTTGCCGTTTAGGCCGGCCGGTCAATGCAGTTCCTGCTTTGTTTTTTTTCTCTGACTTCAGTTGCCTGATGATCTCGCCGTTCTTACTAAAGGTGTCGAGTTGTTTCAGAGCACTGGTAAGCTCCTCGTTGAAATTCGTCTTAATCTCCGAAGCCAGATCTTTGACTTGATCATCCATTTCAGCCTCAACCCTCGTGTAAACATAGGCGTAGAGACCAAAACACGTAACCACGGCAAGAACTACAATCGACGCGAAAACCAGGAAGTAAACATCTTTTGGTTTGAATCGATCTTTTGGACCAGCCAACATCAGCTTTAAAACGGGCCAGCTAAAGATCGCCAGCGCGGCCAGGAAGCCGCCAATGATCAAGACCGTGTAGGGCATTGAGATGGACCAGGCTTCAGTCTGAAAGTAATTGGATTTTGTTAAGCCACTTACAATCCAGGACAGGTTCGGTGAATTCGCATTACTGCAAGGCAAAGATATTTTGAGCGGGTGAGAAAAGACCCGGTAATTTGACCCCGCTAAAGAGACGTCGGTCACGTTGCTGGTTTGCGTGATGTCCTTTAGATCAATCTTTTTTGCCTGATCTTCTGACGAAGGCAGCTTATCGAGTGAGGCCAGACGAACCTCGGTTGCGTCATGCTGAAAAATAACGCGCGCGGTGTCGCTTTCGGTAATGAGAATATTTTGGAATTGGTCGTATTCGGAACCTACACGTGGCGAGAGGAATGGTTGAATCAGCTTGTTTAGATCAGTCTTTGCCTTGACCCTGATCACCGTCTTGTCTTTGATACCGTCAGATACATAATCAAAATACAACCACGATGAGTCGCTCTCGTGTCTGACAGAGTTTAGTGTGACCGTTCCGGCTGAAAGCTTGTCACTCCACGGTTCGGTAGCCATACCGAGCAAAACCATTTGCCTGTCGACTTTGAGCTTTTTGAAGACGTCTTTCAGACCGTCGAAATTCTGCTGGTCTGACGCCTTGGGATCGAATTTAAGAGAGTCTTTGGCGAGCGGTCTGATAAATCTGTCACTGGTGTTTTTGAACACCAAGGCAGCGCTTTCCACTCTCAACCCAATCTGGCTGCTGATAGTTCCCAGCTTTCTGAAGCTTCGATCGGTAAAGTAACCGCTCTGGCTGCGCACGTATAAGAGGTAATAAACCGTAAACGGGATCGCGAGCACAGCGATAATCAGAACGAAGATACGTAGACGGTAGAGCTGCGGTGAAAGCCTTTTCACAGTGCTTGCTAAATCCATGTCAACACCTATGAGTTACAAGCTGGGTTCCGGTGAGAACTTCCAGGTCATGGGGACTAACGACTGACGAACGACGAAATGGCGTTGGAGCCCCAAAATAAAAAGCGGCGAGCCTGCATTGAGGTGACTCGTGGGCCAGAGCCGGAATCCTCGGTGGAGGTTCGTTACAGAGCGGTTCTGTTACTTTCTATGACGGGAAGACGAGATTCGTTTCTTGTGGTGAGAAATAATTAGCAGCTTTATGCCGCTAGCGAGCGGTGTTAGCAATGTGGGAAAAAAGAAAAGGGCATCCAAAGCCGACGCCCTCCCCGTTAAATTTTACTGGTGCACCCGGCATGATTCGAACATGCGACCCCCTGATTCGTAGTCAGGTACTCTATCCAACTGAGCTACGGGTGCAAAGACGCTAATAGTAAATAATGCGCGCCGAGATGTAAAACGGTCACCGCGCGAAATAACCGGGTTTGGTGCGCGCCGTCAGGTCGGAATTCGTCACTTCTACTTTGATTTCGTGCCACTTCCCGCGCTCGCGATCCCCCTTCGCCTGGTAGGCCACTGTGTAGAGCGTGCGAAGGTTCGCCGCGACCTCACGATAAAGCTGCGCCATGTATTCCAGACGATTGATCTCGTTCAAACGACCACCAGTCCGATCCGCAAGCGACTGCATACGCGCCCGCGCCGCTGCATAGATACCAACGATGTTCGGCGTCTGCATCGGCAGACGTTTCGGATCGCCTGAGGGTAACGCGAGCGGGTAAATTGTAACGCCCTGTCGATCGGCGGAAGCGAGCACGTAATTCAACTCCGCGCTCGAATGCGGCTTGATAGTCGCAAGCGCCTCTTCATTCGTTTGGGCTTTCGAAAGCGTCGACCGATCGGTGTTGCGAAGTTGCGTGTCCAACCCGTCAGTCAAAACTACGATCGCTTTGCGGCGTCGCGGCCCTTCCTTCTCCAACTCTTTCAACGCGTATTTCAAAGCATCGTAAAAATGAGTTTCACCTGCGCCGTTAGCTATCTCGATCGCGTAGTACGTCTTCATGCGATCGGTGCTAAAGCCCGTCAACGACTTAACGTCTTTATTAAACTGAACAACCGAGACGCGATCTTCAGGCGCAAGCGCATCGAGAAAGCGCTGGCTCGCGAGTTTCAACTGTTGCCGGAAATTGATCGTCGAGCCTGACATGTCGAGCATCAAGACAAGGCTGAAAGGCGCGTCGACGGGCTCGAAGTGTTGGATCGACTGCTTCACACCGTCTTCGTAAACAGTGAAATCGTCGCGGTTTAGCGATGTGATGGCGCGCCCCTGCTTGTCGACGACGCCGATATTCAGTTGTATGAGGGAAGTTTCAGTGCGGATTACGTCGTCAACATCCTGAGCCCGCGCGGGAACGAATGCAATAAAGAGAGAAAACGCAAAGATAAACGCTTGATAAAGGGGTTTTGGATAACGCATAGAAAATCGGCCTGCAAAGTATGCCCGCCCGTCCTAAGTTTTTCAAACGCGCTGATTTCGGACGCTTTTGCCCTCGGAACGGTTGCTTTTTTCGTGAATTGACTATAATGCGATTACTTTGTCGTTCCTCACAGATTATCGTCCAAATTTTTGTTCGGAATGCGGCGCGAAGATTGTGCGGCTGCGCTGGCGTGTCTGGACCAGCCGGCGATTCTGCGACGAGTGTGGCGCGCGAGTAGGTCGGGCGCTTCGACTGCAACGCGTCGCGATCAGTGTTGTGTTTGTTCTTCTGGGAGTGCTGATCGGACGTGGATTCAGACGTGAGCCACCGCCATTAGTGATTCAGCGCCCTGCGGCAACTCCGACCTCGCAGACTACTCCACCCGCGACCATTGTCGAAGAAAAGACTTACATCTGTGGGGCGCGAACAAAGAAAGGCACGCCCTGTTCACGCCGCGTGCGTGGTCCAGTACGCTGTTGGCAACACAAAGGCGCGCAGGCGATGCTGCCCTCGGAAAAGCTGGTTGTTAAGGAGTAAATGCAACGTGTTACGATAACAAGCGATTGGAGGACTGCGATGCAAGCTTTAGAAACGCAAACATCAGTCGAAGTCAACTTCTCACCACTCACGCGACGCTACACTCTCGAAGAGTTTTGGGCACTGCCCGAACGAGAGGACCACGCGCGCTACGAACTCATCGGAGGATATCTTTTTATGGTTCCGCCGCCAAACCCGCCTCACGGGTCTGTCGCCTCACGAATTAACAGAGCCTTAATGGCCTTCTTACTGGCAAACGATATAGAAGGAGAGGTGTATTTCCCGCGGGAACCGATTTACGTTCGCGCAGAAGGCTCAACTTACCTTGAGCCTGACATGATGTACGTGTCACGCGAGCTGGAGCAAAACATGGGGGCGAAACGCACCTCGGCCGATGTGGTTTTTGAGTTCATGTCGCGCGGCACAAACGTTTACGATCGCACTACAAAGGCTGATACGTATCTTGCGTTAGGCGTGCGTGAGTTGTGGCTAGTCGACCCGTGGAACACAGTCATTGAAGTTCGTCACGCCAGCAAAATCGGCGAGATACTGGTGTGGAAGATCTTCAGTTACTCACACGGGCAAATTGCCAAATCGCGTGTGCTGGAAGGATTTGAAGTGTCGGTCAGTGAATTCTTCGCAGGAATTAGTTAGACAGGATTTGCAGGATATCTTGTTCATCCTGCAAATCCTGTAATCATGATTAACTACTGATTCCCTTGCGCGGTCGCCTTGGAGGTTTGGCGGCGGTCAATTGTCTTCACGGGTGGGGCGGGCTTCGGTGGGAGCTTCACTGGTGTCTTAAGCTTCGCCATTACCTCAGCTATCGCACGCTCGAGTTGTGGATCCTTGCCGGAGATTACCGACTGCGGATCGTTATCAACTTCAATGTCAGGATCCACACCATAGCCTTCAATGATCCATTCGCCGGTCTTGCTCGCAAAACCTGACTCCGGAACGTTCACCACACCACCATCGACTAGTGGACCACGGTTAGTAATTCCAACCACGCCGCCCCACGAACGCTTGCCAATCAATGGTCCAAGTCCGGCTTCGCGGAACATCGCCGGGAAGATGTCGCCGTCTGACGCTGAATTCTCGTCGAGCAACGCCGCCATCGGTCCGATGAAAACGCCGTCAGGATACGTCGACGCATCATCGTTGGTCCGCGAATAGTTCAACGCCAACACTTTCCGGCGCAAACGCTCGATGAGCATGCGCGAAACGTTGCCGCCGCCATTCGCACGCACGTCGACGATCAGCGCTTCTTTCTTCAGTTGCGGGTAGTACCACTTGATGAACTCGCGGATACCATTCGCGCCCATGTCGGGAACGTGTAGATAGCCAACGCGTCCATTCGTCGCCTTCGCCACCTTCTCGCGATTGTGATCGACCCAATCGAGATAGATCAGGTTCTGCTCATCAGTGATCGGCTTGTAAGAAACCGTGCGCGCACCTTGCATCGACGGCGTCTTGTTGAGGGTGAGCTGGACCGTATTGTCAGATCTGTTTTTGAGCAACTGATACGGATCGTCGTTCGCCTTCAGCTCTTCACCGTTGATTGCCAACACGTAATCACCAACACTCGCATTCACACCAACTTCCGTGAGCGGCGAGCGATAGATATCTTCCGAGTTATCACCCTGGAAGATCTTCGAAATGCGATAACGTCCGGCCTGAGCGTCAAGCTCAAAACGCGCACCCGGCAAGCCGTAACGCGGCCGCGGCGGAATCTGGAAATCACCGCCATCGATGTACGCGTGCTGCACTGTGAGCTCCGAGATCATTTCGCTGATCACATAGTTGAGATCCGAGCGATGCTGCACATACTTCAGCAAAGGCTTGTACTGCTCGCGCAACGCGACCCAGTCAAAGCCATGCATGTTTGAAACGTAGAACCAATCGCGATAGCGTCGCCAAACCTCGTTGAAGATCTGGTTCCACTCTTCAGTCGGTACGCGATCGACAAACAACCCATTGGTTGCAACGGCCTTCTTCGATCTTTCACCTTGCGGCGTCGCGTCGTAGAGGTTGTAACCCGGTCCCTGTGCAACGAGGATCTTCGAACCGTCCTCAGACATCGTGTAACCACGAATGTCGTCGACAAGCTGAGTCTCTTTGCGATCTTTGATCGAGTAGATGCGCAGCGACGGATTGCGATCGCCCTGGCGACCGTAGTAACCGGCGCCGCCAACCACGTACAGCAGATGTCCGGTTTTTGCAGCCAGTCCGAAGTAGTTATCAGCACCTAACGGAACGCGCGTCAAACGATTTGAAATGCCATCGAAGTCGATGTTCATCGTAGCGGGCGGTTTCGGTGCGGCGGCTTCGGGCTTAGCTTCAGCAGGAGCAGGCGACTCAGCCGGTTTCTCTGCGGGCGGTGCTGCGGGCTTCGCTGCGTCCTCCGCACTCTTCGCGATCGTTACTTCATCACTCTCCGGCGGAAACGGATTCTTGACGTCTTTGCGCAACGCCATCGCGTAAATGTAAGTCGGGCGATTCGTCGCGTAGTTGAATTCGATGTTCGAAAGCTGCGGCGCAAACTCTCTGTCACTCAGGAAGTAGAGGTAGTTGCCCTGCGGATCCCACGTGGGATTGTAGGAATTGAAGTAGTCGTCTGTAACGTCTCTGAGCTGCCCGTCATTCGCACTCCAAATAAACACAGACGAGAACTGATTCTTATTGACCATCGTGAACGCGAGGAAGTTTCCGCGCGGCGACCAATTGTAATCACGAATCTGACCACGCGGCGTATCCGTAACTTCAACGATCTTGCGATCCGCAAGCGTGAGCACATAAAGCTTGCCGTCCTTGTCGCTGAACGCGATTCTTTTACCATCGGGCGCCCACTCCGGCGAATAGCGCATAGCAGAGCCGCCCTGCGTGATCTGCTCCGCGGGTTTCGAGCCGTCCTGCGGCATCAGATAAATCTCTTCCTCACCACTCTTATCAGAGATGAACGCGATCTGCGAACCATCGGGCGACCAGCTCGGCCACTTGTCGTGCGCGCCGGATGAGTCGGTCAAATTGCGCGTCGGTCCCTTTTCGATCGGTGCAGTGAAGATGTCGCCGCGCGCGGCAAACAAAGCGCGCTCGCCTTTCGGGCTTAGTCCAACTGCCTCGATCAAATTCGCAGCCGACACGCGACTCGGCCTGCTCCAATTACCTTCGGCAGGAACATTGATCGAAATTGGCGTGCTCTTCTTCGTGCGCGCGTCCATCACGACGAGCTCGCCGTCCATCTCATAAACTATCTGACCTTCATTATCTGAGCTGGGCCAACGCACGTCCCACGCTCGGCTGGTGGTGACTTGCGTGGTACGGCCGCTCGACACGTTGTAAGTGTAGAGATTGAAGTGACCATCACGATCTGAGTTGTAGAAGATGTTGTCGCCAATCCACATCGCATCGCGCGTGGCGCGCGGGCCCTCGGTGATGCGCTTCGCGGCGCTGGTACTGAGATTGAAGATGTAGAGCTGATTGGCCTGGCCGCCGCCGTAACGCTTTTCAGAGCGGAAGTCGCGAGACTGTGGGGAGTAGACGATCTCGTCGTTGTTAGGCGAGAAGTCGCCGGAACCGGCGGTCGGCATCGGCAGCGGTGTTGATGGACCACCATCGATCGAGACTGCGAACAAGCGCGCGATCGGAAGTGACCACGAGTCGCGCAGCGAGCGGAAGATGATGCGCTTGCCGTCTTTGGACCACCCGAACACCTGGTTGTCCCAGCCCCAGCGCGGGGCGAGTGGTCCCTTTGCGGGATAGAAAGTCAGTTGGCGCGGCTCGCCGCCGGAGGTCGGCACGACGTAGACCTGTTCGTCGCCGTCGTACTGGCCCGTGAAGGCGATCCACTTTCCGTCAGGAGAGAATTTCCCGAAGACCTCGACGCCCGGATGCGACGTCACGCGCAACGCGGTGCCGCCGCTGGATGGCGCTGTCCAAAGGTCGCCCGCGTAAGTGAAAACGACGCGGTCGCCGCGAATGTCAGGGAACCGCAGTAGCTTTGTTTGGGAATACGCGGTGATTGAAAAGACAAAAATGCCAGCGAGGGCAAGCAGGTTCTTAGTAAGCAAGGGAAACCTCCAGGAGTATCCACAGATTGCACCGATTGATCTGTGTAATTTGTGGATGTTTTACTTCCGATTTTTGAACGCGTCGTTCAATTCTGTGTGTCTACTGGTTAACACCACCGGACGGCCATCTATTAACAAATACTTTATGCGGGTGCGAATTTCGAGCAAATCGCCGTCTGTCACGACCAAATTGGCCATTTTACCGACCTCGATCGAGCCCAAACGGTCGGCCACGTTCAGAATCTGCGCTGGATACAACGTGACTGACTTCACCGCGTCGGCTTTCGAGAGCCCGAAAGCCGCTGCCATTCCCGCATACTGCGCCAGATTTCTGACTTCCGGACCAGCATCACCAGTGGAAATGCAGAAACGCACGCCAGCCTGCTGAAGTTTCGCCGGATTTTCATAAAGCGCGTCGTATGCGTCGTCTTCGCGGCTCGGGAGTGAAAAAACGCCGGTCAGGATTACGGGAATGTTCTTCTCTTTCAAGAGACTCGCGACTTTCCATGCATCGTTGCCGCCCAGGATGATGGGCTTGAGCTTCATCTCTTCGGCGAACTTGATCGCGCCGCGAATTTCGGCTTCACGATCGGCGCGGAAGATCACGGGCTGCTCGCCGCGAACGTACGGCACGAGCGGTTCGAGCACGACGTTACGGTCCGGGCGCGGCAGCGATTTGTCTTTCGCGTACGCGTCCTGCGCGCGACCGTAAGCTTCAGCGTCGCGCAGCATTTTTCGAATTCGTTCGACTTGTCGCTCGTTTGCAGTCAGCGTGTCTGCGAGATTTGCCGGTTGTTGGAAACCGCCACCGAAACCACCGCCACCGAAGCCGATGCGTGGATAGTTGATCACGAGCGCGGCCTGCGGAACGACAGCCATCTCTTTCGGGGCTGTTCCGAGCAGGTTGATCAGCGCTGCCTGACCGGAGATTAGACCACCAGTCGGAGCTGTTAGCGTGTTCGTAATGCCTTCGACACGCGTGACGCCGATGTGCGCGCTGTGTGGATTGACGGCGATGATGGCTTTCGCGTTCGGGTTCAAGTCGCCAACTTCAGACAAATCGACCGTCCCGTTCGCGCCTTGCGGGACCTCGACGAGGCCCATGTTTGTGCCGGCGTCGATCATCCCCGGATAGACTGACAGGCCACGGCCGTCGATCGTCTGCGCGCCGGCGGGAACCGAAACACTTGTGCCGACCGCCTCGATCTTTCCGTCGCGGATCACCACCGTGCCGTTCTCGATGTCAGGGCCACTGACTGTAACGATGCGCGCATTACGAATCGCGAATGTGCCGCGCGGCGGAAGCACGCCCTGCTGAGTGGTTGGATTGCCGATCTGCTGCGCGACGACTGAGCTGGCACAAATAAGTAGTGTAAGTAAGATCTTCATTATGGCTTTTCGACCTCCGCATCGTCTTCATGACCGCTCGGGCGGCGCCGAGGTGTTTGGGGTGATTGACCGCGTGCCGGTGGCTTGTTTGGCTCAGCCTGTTCGAGTGTCGCGCGTTCTTTTGCTAGTTCGGGGCGGCGGGCGACATCCTTTTCGCGATCGAAGTAAACATCGCCGTCGATGAACGTCGTATCGACACGCGAGTAGACGCTGAACGGATGCCCGTTCCAGATCGCGATGTCTGCATCCTTACCGACCTCAATAGATCCGACACGCTCCTGAATGCCGAGTTGAATCGCAGGATTGAGCGTCACGAGTTTCAGCGCCTGCTCTTCAGTCAGGTCGCCCCAGTGCATCGCTTTCGCGGCTTCGATGTTCAGGCGTCGCGCGCGTTCGTCAGAATCGGAGTTCATCGACACGACCACACCCGCACGGGTCATGATCGCGGCGTTGTAAGGAATCGCGTCGTAAGCCTCGATCTTGTAGCCCCACGAGTCGGCGAAGATCGAAGCGCCCGCGCCGTGCGCCGCGATCTCTTTCGCGACTTTGTAACCCTCGAGCACGTGCTGGAACGTTTTGATCTTGAAACCAAACTCGTCAGCGATACTGATCAGCATCAGGATCTCACTCGCGATGTAGCAATGCGCGTGAACATAGCGCTTGCCTTCGAGAATCTCGACAAGCGGTTCGAGCTGCAGATCGCGGCGCGGCGGAATCAGGTTCTTGTCTTTCTTCACCGCCTCGCGATACTCGTCCCACGTCCGCTTGTAATCACGCGCGCGCGTGAACGCATCGCGAATCGTTTCTTCAACGCCCATGCGCGTGTTTGGATAACGGCGCGTGACGCCCGGCAGGTTTGGCTGGCTCGATCGCTTCACGTTCTCGCCGAGCGCAAACTTAATTCCCGGCATCGCACCTGGAAACAAAAACTCGCTCGCCGGGCGCCCGTACTTGATCTTCACCACAGTGTTCAGTCCACCGATCGGATTGGCGGAACCATGCAGTAGATTCAACGTCGTGACGCCGCCGGCCAGCTCGCGATACAGATCGACGTCGGTCGTATTGAGCACGTCCTGTGTTCGCACCATCGAGGTGACGGCGAGCGTGCCTTCGTTGATCGTGTCGAGCATCGAGTGGGAGTGGCAGTCGATGATGCCGGGCATCACGAATTTGCCGGTCGCGTCGATCACACGCGCGTTCGCCGAGGCTTTGAGATTCTTGCCGACAGTGGCGATCTTGCCGTTACGCAGGAGCACATCCGTATTCTGAAGCGTGCCTTGCGTGACGGTGAGCACCGTGGCGTTGCGGATCAGCGTCTCCGTCTGTGCGTGTGCTGTTAGCGCAAAGACTCCGAGTATTGAAAGAAAGACAATTAGTCGTTTCATGTTTACTCCCTAAGAGTGTTTCTAGTTTGGCCGCGTGGCGGTGAATGTTCCGGGCGCGGAGCCGACGATCGCGACGTTCCCGCGAATCTGGTTGTTAGCGAGGTTGCCAGTGAACGTCGCTTCCTTCGTTTGCCCTTCGACATTCACAGACACTGTGAACCGCACCTCACCAGTGTTCGACGCCGAGCCATTCGAGATCTCTCCGGCTCCCAGCGGACCCGAGATCGATCCGGTGATGCGTTCTCCTTCTTGCTGCAACGTCAAACTGATCGTGCGGTCGCCCTGGCCAGTATTGACGATGACGGTCCACACGCCAGCTAAAGTGTTTCGACCCTGGCCAATATTCATGGGACCACCAGTCGCGGGCGGTCTAACATCAACTGGCCGCCCGTCGATAAACACGTGTGCTACGCGACTGTTTCGATCAAACAGATCGCCACGCGTGACCGTCAGGTTCGCAATCTTTCCGACCTCGATCGATCCGAGCTGGTCCTTAACACCAAGAATCTCAGCCGGCCAAATCGTAAATGCGCGCAAAGCGTCGAGCGGCTGTAGTCCATGTTCGATCGTCTTGTTTGCATTACTCAGCAGGTCAGAACTGTTTGTCATCGATCCCGACTGAAATCCAAACCGAACGCCCGCCTTCGCCAGCCTGCCTGCTGTTTGCTGTGCCGCGACGCGCTCGCGCAGCACACGCATCGGCTCGGGATCAGCTTCCGGCATCGCGGCTGTCGTGCGTCGTGGCAGATTGAGCGACAGCAGCACAGGCACGTCCTGTTTCGCCAGTCGATCCGCGACTTTGTCCGCCTCGAGTCCGCCCGCGACGATCAGTTTCAACTTAAACTCACTCGCGAGATCGAGGGCGCGATTGATCTCGCGCTCGCTATTCGCAAGCATCACCACCGGCATGCGTCCATCAACAACCGGAATCAGCGCCGCGAGGGATCGATCCGTGTCGGGACGGCGCGTGCCGCGCGGGTTGCGCTCGTAAATCTGCATCGCATCGCGGTAGCGCTGCGCGTCGAGCATCATCTGTCGCAGCGTTGAAAACACACCCATCAACGATCCCGGATACGTTCCCGTCCGCAGCGGCGTGAAACCAACATGCATCGCCACCGGCGAACGCACGATCATCTGCTGCGGTGTGTCGCCCGAAAGATTGATCAGTGCCGACTGGCCCATCCAGATACCTGAACGCGGTGACGTCAACGCTGTGGTGACGCCAGCACTTCGCCACGACTCGATCTCGTTTCCGCCGGGACGGATCACGTCTTCAATCATTACTTCCGGTTGCAGTCCGGCAGGCTGAGTCGAGTTTGGACCACTCGGCGGTCGTTGCTGCTGCTGTAGTTGTTGCAGGAGGAACCCGCCACCACCGCCACCGCCCGGCGAAGGCCCAGGCGAAGCTTCCGGCAACGCGAAATTCGTGTACGAGTCGATTAAACCCGGATAGACCGTCAACCCTGCACCATCGATCACGCGAGCGTCCGAAGGTGCGCTAACGTTTGCACCCGCGGCGGCAATCAACCCATTGCGGATCACGACCGTGCCGCGCTCGATCACTGGTCCAGAGACCGTGACGATGCGCGCGTTGGTGATCGCATAAGTATCAATCGCGCTGCGTTGGGCGTTGAGCGGGTGAACGGCAAGAAGTAACAGCAGGGAAGCGACAAGAAGACGCGAACGGACTTTTGGCATAGGTAACCAAATCCCCATCGTTTTGATTTTTGCGAAAAACAGAGGAAAGAAAGTGAAGATTAGCACACGGGTTTCGCGGATCAAAGCGCGGATCAAGGCACGGATCAAAGCACGGATTTACGCGGATTTATTTATGATCCGCGTAGATCCGTGCTTGAAATCCGTCTGATCCGTGTTACCGGTTCGTGTTGGCGTTCGCGTTTCCGGTCTGCACCTTTAACTGGTTCCTGACGCTCTTAACGCCTTCAACAGCTTTCGCGACTGCTTCGGCGCGCGTTTTCTGGGCTGCGCTCGCCACCGTGCCGCTCAGCGTCACGACATCGTTATCGACGTCGACATTGATCGTCGAATCGCGAAGATCGTCGGCGGCTGCGAGATCGAAGCGCGTTTTAATCCAAAGCCAGGTGTCGTTTGCGCCAGTGCCGACCTTGCGGCCCGACTCCTTCGCTTCGCGGTTATAACGCTCCTTGTTCGCTTCATACTCTGCGCGCGTCGGCGCTCTGTTGCTGTTTGTGTTGGCAACGGGCGTTGCGGTGGCTGTCGCGGTAGCATTGGCGTTTAGGTTTGCGTTTCGATTGGCGGTCGCGTTCTGGTTTGCGGTGTTATCGCAACCGGGCAGTAGTACTGCAAGTGCGGCTAAAGCTATGAATCCTGTGATTCTGCGTCTCATCAAATACCCTCCTTACAAGTGAACACAATCCAAGTTCGGAAAACATACGTTGGGCATGGGGGTGTGCAAACGGTGAGCCGAAGTGAGATGAGATAACAGGATTGGAAAGATTTAGAAGATATTTACCACTTCACGGTTCCTTCTTTGCTTGTGTCGATTTCAGCGGTTTTGGGCACGTCGCCGAACAGATAGCCTTTGATGTTATCGAAGAGGAACGTTTGTGCGTCAGGGTTGGTGAGATCGAGACCGTAGTGATTGATGATCTGCGTTTGTTTTTGCAGCCAGCCGCTCCAGCAGGGCTGGCAGATTTCTGCTGCGATGCGCTGGCCGAGCTCGTTGGGGAAAGGCGCGAACGGAAGGGCCGGGCGCTTCTCACCGCAGTGTGTGCATTTGATTGTGTCAGGCATAAGTCCTCCTTGTCCTATTGCTTCTGGGCAGCTTTGATAGCCGCAATATTATCATCGTCCTTCGGCTTGAATAAGCCGATCGGGCGCACGTCGCGGTGCCGGATTATTCCGTTCGCGTCGATCACGAAAACCGAGCGCGCTACGCGTCCGGGAATCAGCGACCGCGCGTTGTAACGCGTCGACACTGCGCCATCCGAATCAGACAGTAGTCGCAACGGCAATTCGTGATGGGCCGCAAAGTTCTTATGCGACTCGATCGAATCAGACGAGATGCCGACCACTTCAGCGCCGGTCGCGAGATAGTCGTCCCAACGATCGCGTAGCGAACACATCTGTCTCGTGCAAACCGGTGTTTCGTCGCCCGGATAAAAAAGCAGCACGACGACTTTGCCGCGATGATCGGACAAGCGCCACTCGTCGCCGTCTCCATCCTTCAGCGTAAAGTCGGGCGCAGGCGTGTTAACAGCAGCGTCGTTACTCATGACTCAATCAGCTCGGCGAGTATGTTGAGCGCTTCCTCGACTTCCTCATCGGTGTTGAAGAAATGCGGCGACATGCGCAGGCCCGCGCTGGGACGCGAGTCGACGAAAACTCTTCTTTCAGCCAGACGCTCAACCATCTCCGGCGCTTCGTTGACGCCGATCATAACCGATCCGCCGCGTTGGCACTTCTCGCGCGGCGTGTTGATGGTCCAACCACGCTCGGACGCGAAGTCGATCATCAATTGAGTGCGGCGCTCCGATTCGGCTGCAATATCAGAAACGCCGACGGCTTCGATGATCTCGAGTCCCGGAATCGCTGAGTAGAGCGCGGGAATGCTGGGCGTGCCTTGCGCGAAGCGGCGCACCGAGCGCGCGTAACGCATGGGCGCGTGTGCGAAGTCGAAAGGTGAATCGTGTGCGACCCAGCCTGTGAGTCGCGGTCGCAGATCTCTTTGCAAATCAGGCCGGACGTACAAGTAACCGCACGATGGGCCACCGCACAGCCACTTGATCGTGCCGCCGATCAGGAAGTCGACGTTCCACCCCGTAGCGTCGAGTTGTAAAACGCCCGCGGATTGATAGACGTCGAGCAGCACGAGCGCGCCTTTTGAATGTGCGTGCTCGACGATCGCGCGCGCGTCGATTCGATACGAGCTGCGATAAGACGTGTGCGCGATTGCGACGAGGGCCGTTTCGTTGTCGATGGCGTCGAGGATTCGCTCGAGTGGTACTGAGATGTTATCGCTTGAGGGGACTACTTCAACGCGCGCGCCGATCTGTCGCTGCGCGTCCCAGAAGTATTCCATCGAAGGGAAGTCGAGCGCAGTCGTGACGACCTTGTTGCGGCCTTTATTGAAGTCGAAACAGGATGCGACGGTCGCCATCGCGATTGACGCGTTTGGTTGGATCTGAACTGAGCCCGGCTCCCCGCCGAGTATCTTTGCGATGCGATCGCCGACGAGGCGCGAGAGCGTCCACCAGCTCGTGGCCCATGCGTCTTCACTGGTGTGATGTTCCCAGGCGTCGATGTAACTGAGCATCGACTCACGCGCAGCACGCGGCACCGGACCGAGGCTGTGACTGAGCAGATGAATGCCCGAAGCCAGCGTTGGGAATTCTGTGCGGTGTCGATCGGCAATCATCATTAAACTGAATCTCTCGAAAGCAAGTTGCCAAGAGAAAAGAACAAGTCAGGAAGAGGCGCTTGCGCCCGCTCTTCCAACAGCGGGGGCAAGCCCCTCTTCCTGACTTGTTCTTTTTCAACTATCTTGTTCATCCTGTCACCCTGTAATCCTGTAAAACTTTCTCTAAACCAATAGCGTCCTTAGATAAATTCTCGAGCACGCCCTTCGCTTCATCTCCAATCGGCGGATCGTGGCGCTCTTCGCGTATGGCAGCGACTATCTCACCGGCGACGAATTCCTTCGTCATCTTCGGTACGTCCGCGCCTTTACTCATATCGGTGTCGATCGTCGTCGGCATGACCGTAATCACACGAACGTTGTGCTCAGACAAGTACGCTCGCATCGCCTGGCCCAACGACAACAACGCCGCCTTCGTCGCACAGTAAGTCCCAACAAGCGGCAGATTAACTTTAGCAAAGGCTGTGGCGACGTTGACGATCATTCCATCACGCTGCGCGATCATCCCCGGCGCGACTGCCCTTGTCACTCGCAACACGCCGAAATAATTCACTGCTATCTCTTCCTGTGCCGCCGCGAAATCCATCGTCAACGGATTACCAAAACCCGCAACCCCAGCGTTATTGATCAGAATATCGACCGCACCAAGCTGTGCGAGCGCTTCAACATCCGGCTCACTCCTCACATCCAACTGCACCGGCGTAACGCGCTCTGACTTCAGCGCTTCCAGATCTTCACGCTTGCGCGCCCCTGCAATCACTTCGCTTGCGCCCGCATCAACAAACGCCGTCACGAGCGCGCGCCCGAGCCCGCGACTCGCTCCCGTGACCAGCACTCGTTTGCCTTCAATCTGCATGGGCGCCAAGCTTCGCAGCCTCACCGCCGCGCTGCATGCGAGCGAGTTGATACAAACCCGCTCCAATAACTCCCCACACAACGATCAATTCAATGCTCGTCAACGACTGCCCACTGATCCGCTGCGAGAGCGTCTGCGTGCTCAACACCGCCGCATCCTGTCGCAACTGGATCACGATCATCAATCCCATCGACAACAGCGAGACGATCGCGGCCGCTTGCTGCAATCGATGCGACAGGCTGATCTTGATCTCACTCGAAAGGGACGGGTTCAGTCGAGGGAGGAGCAAAAATACTAAGCTATGAATGAAATAAAGCACGACGAGGGCAAAAACTGCAACGTTCAACGCGAGTGAAAGCTGTCCGCTGATGAGCAAAATCGCGCAGCAGATGAGCGTGAGCGTCAACGCGCGTATCGGTGTTGCAGTCGCTTTGTTGATGAAACCGAGCCAACGCGGCGCGAGACCGTCTTCGACAAACATGATCGCGAGTCGTGAAGGAACGAAGATCGTACCGTTGAGCGCGGTCATGATCGCGGCGATCGCGCCAATCGTGACAAACATCGCAGCGCCCGCCGGAAGATAGATCGATGCGACTTCAGCCATCGGCGCACTGCTCGCTTGCAGTCGTCCGCCGGGCAGCGCGCCAAACGAGACGATCGAAGTGAAGACGTAGATCAGCGCCGTGATCGTGATCCCCTTCAAGAGGATCTTCGGCAAACGGCGTGTGCTGTCTTTCACTTCGCCCGCGGTTTGCGCGATCGATTCGAAGCCCGCGTACGCAAAGAAGAGCGGCAAGAGACTCGCGCCGAAACCACCTGGACCGTGCGTGAAAAACGGTACGTAGTTTTCACTGTGAAGCACAAACAAACCGGGAACGATCAGCACGAGCAACGCAAGACACTTCAATGCCGACATCAGCACTTGAAA
>DATFDT010000322.1:0-12400 GCA_035251975.1 Pyrinomonadaceae bacterium
CGGTCCTGAGAAACGCACGACGAAATTGCTGAGCACGTCGGGAACCTGCGTATACGGGTAGAACGCCATCGGCCTGAACGGCTCTTTCAAGTTGCCGTACTTCGCGTCCTTTACGACGCCGATCACTTCGATCGCTTCTGTCGATTCGCGTCCCTCGATGCCGAAGCGTTTCCCGATCGGATTACCCGTTGGAAAGAACTTTTGCGCCATCGCCTCGGTCACGACAGCCACCTTCTGCGACGACTTCGTATCTTGTGGTCCAAAACCGCGCCCCTGCACGAAAGGAATTCCCATCGCGGTGAAGAAGTCGGGGCCCACGATGTTGTTTCTGAGCCAGCGGTTCCCTCCTTCAGGGATACCGTCTTCGCGCGTGTACCCCAAGCCGGACCAGAAGCCCTGGTTGAAAACGATGAAAGCAAACGATGCCGCTTGTACGCCGGGAACTTGTTTGACTTTCTGTTCAACTTCACTCAGCAACGCAGGCAGTTTGGGATCGTCGGTCTTCATGCCGGTGGCGGACGTGTCGATCTTGATGAGCATCGCGTTTTCTTGTTTGAATCCGCTCGGAATGTTTTGAAGATTGAGGAGTGTGCGGACGAAGAGACCGGCGCCGACGAGCAGCAACAGCGACAACGCGACTTGCGCGACTACGAACACTTTGCCGAGCGGATTCCGCAAAGCTGTGACTGTTCTACCGCCCTTGAGAGTGGCGTTGGGTTCGACGCGCGTCGCACGCAATGCCGGTGCAGTTCCGAAAACGAGTGCGCACAGAGCGGAAACGCCGATCGTGAATCCGAGCACGCGCACGTTTGGCGCGGCGTCCACCGGCACTGCCTCTGGTCCATCAGAGGCCATCAGCAACAGCAGACGCACTCCCCACCACGAGAGTGCTACGCCGGCGATTCCGCCAAGCGTCGCGAGTACCGCACTCTCAGTGAACAACTGCCGCGCGAGTCGCATCCGTCCTGCACCGACTGCGAGCCTGACTGCGAATTCCCTGCTGCGTGCCGCGCCATGGGCCAACAATAGGTTCGCAACGTTCGCACTCGCTATCAGCAACACGAGCGCGACCACGCCCATCAACACTCGCAACGATAGTGAGAACTGTTCGCGCAACCCGGAAAGACCACGACTCACCGGCGTCAGTTGAACGTTGGCTGCTTCAAGCTCCTTGAGTCGTTGCGCCGTAGGCTGTGCACCCGCGCGTGCCTGCAACGATTGCTTGAAAAGCAGATTAACGGCGGCGTTTGCTTGTTGCGCCGTGACGCCGGGTTTGAGACGGCCGATAAGATACAGATCCTGGAAGTTGTCGTTAGTGCGGCCGTCCCAGTGCGTGGGAGGCATCTGTTTTTCCATCGCCAGCGGGATCCAGAGATCGGGTGCGGAGCCGACAGTTGTGCCGAAGAAGTCTCTCGGTGCAACACCGACGATCGTATATGTCGTATCGTCGATGGTAATCGTTTGCCCGACTGCGGCAGGGTTGCCGCCGAGTCGCTGTTGCCACCAGGCATAACTCACGACCGCAACCGGATGAGCGCCGGCATTTTGATCGTCAGCTTCGGTTAACACGCGGCCGAGTCCGGCGTTGACTCCGAGCACGGGGAAATAACTGCCCGAGACGAGTTGCACTTGTAGCTGCTCGATGTCGCTGCCCGCGTTGACGAAGCCGTGTACGTTCCACTGCAGGCTCAAAAGGCTTGCGACTCCTGAAAACACGTCGGTGCGTTGCTGCTGCACCTGTCGATAGAACGGATAGGAATAGAGGTCCGTGCTGCCATCGGGGAAGCCCGTGGTCAGTCCCGTGTTCTCCGCTTTGCCGAACAGGACAAGCTGCTCCGGCCGCTCAACTGGCAGCGTCTTGATCAGGACCGCATCAAGCAAACTAAAAATCGCCGTATTCGCCCCAATCCCGAGTGCGAGCGACAGCACCGCCACCGCCGTAAAGCCCGGCTTCTTGAGCAGCATCCTCATTCCGTAGCGAATGTCCTGAAACATATGTTTCCCCAATTAACGCCGAAGGCGTTCGCTAATTTCAGCCCTGGGTTCGAGCTTGCGAGAACCCTGGGTTAGCTTAAAAAAATCGTCACAACCCTGAAGGGGTTCGCCAACCTCGGAACCCTTTCAGGGTTCATTTCCAATTTTTATTTCGCATACCCAGGGTTCTCGCAAGCTCGAACCCTGGGCTGAAATTAGCGAACGCCTTCGGCGTTACTCGTATCTCAATGCCACCAGTGGATCGACTTTCGTGGCGCGGCGCGCGGGGATGTAGCAGGCCAGGAGCGCAACCGCGATCAAGCCAACCGAAACGCCCACGAGTGTCGTCACGTTGTTCGGAGTCACGCCAAACAACAACGAACTCAGGAACCGCGAAAGTCCGAACGATGCCCCGATCCCGATCGCCACGCCAACACAAACCAACGTCACGCCGCGGATCATGATCATCCGGAACACGTCGCGGCGTTGCGCGCCGAGCGCGACACGAATTCCGATCTCGCGCGTGCGTCGCGCAACTGAGAACGTCAACACACCATAAAGCCCGAGCGCCGTCAGCAACGTTGCGAGTAACCCAAACGCGGTCGTAAGCCACGTCACCAATCGCTCCTGGATCAGCGACTCATCGATCTCGGTCGAAAGCGTCTTGATGTCGTAGAGCGGCAGGTGTGGATCGAGCGCTTTCAACTGCGCCCGCAACTGTTCCGCAACAGCATTCGGATCACTTGAAGTCTTGACGTGCAGCGTCAGATTCGAGAGTGTCGCGTCCTGCGTTGCCGGGACATAAAAATGCTTCCGCAAGTTCTCACGCAGGTTGATATATTGAGCATCCTTAACGACTCCGACGATCGTCCTGTCAGGCACGTCGTCCAACCCGATGCGTTTCCCGATCGCGTTGGACGTGTCGCCAAAGTAGTGCTTCGCCATCTTCTCGTTGACAATCACGACCTTTGGCGCGCCGATGCGATCGCGTTCGTCAAAGTCACGTCCCATGAGAAAAGGAATCTCGAGTGACTTGAAGTAATCACTCGAAACATACGTGGCGTCGCTCACCATCCGCTCGCCTTCGCGCGGTGTGTAACCTTCAACCACGATGCCGTTTTGATCCCAGCCACCGGAGATAGGTGAGTCAGAAGCAAGGCTGGCGAACCGGACGCCGGGCATTGCGCGCGTTCGCGCCAGCAGCTCGTCATAAAAAGCAGCCGTGCGTTCTTTAGAATAGCCGTTGAGAGCAGGGTTGATGCTGGCGAGCAGCACGTTCTCCTTGCCGAATCCCGTATCGAACGCGCGCAGGTTTTGTAATGTTCGTAGTAAAAGCGCCGCACTGACCAGCAACGGCAGCGAGAGGGCAACCTGGACCAGGATCAATCCACTCCGCAGGCTGAGCAGCTTGCTACCCGCCGTAAAGCTGCGCGATTCGAATCGTAGTCCCGGCGCAAAAACCTGCCGCGCTGCCTGAATCGCCGGCGCGAGGCTAAACGCGATCCCCAGTAACAAAGAAACGCCGAGAATGAACGCATACAGGCGCCAGTCAAAACTCGCGCTCAGATTCTGACGGTAATCAGGAGGTATAAATGCAATCAAACCGGCTTTGATCCAGAGCGCGATGAAGATCCCGACCACACCGCCGAGCGTCGACAGGACCACACCTTCAGTCAGCCATTGTCGCAGCAGACGCAATCGACCAGCGCCGAGTGCGAGCCGAACGGTGATTTCCTGTGCACGCACAGTGGCCCGCGCCATCATCAGGTTTGCAAGATTCGCGCAAAGAATCAGCAGCACTGCACAGGTCGCACAGAAGAGCAGCAACAACGACGTGCGCAGCTCAAGTTGCAAGTGACGAAATCCCTGATCGCCGGGTATCGCAGCGATGCGTTGGGCCACGAATTTCTCACGATTGAATTTCGTCCCATTCGCAGTCAATTGCTCTGCTTCGGATTGTCGAATCTGTTGATAAGTAACACTCAGCGACGCCTGTGCTTGTTCCGGCGACACATCCGCTTTGCGACGCGCCATCACACTCAACCATTGATGACGCCGGCTTTGCATTCGCGTCGGCGGCAGTGGATTGAAGACCGGAGTCATCATCAACGGTACGCGCACATCAGGATTGTTGGTGAGGTCAACGCCGTAGAAACCCGGCGGCGTAACGCCGAGCACGGTCATCGGGTGTTCGTTGATGAGAATCGTCTTGCCGATCAAGTTCGGATCTTTATTGAATCTGCTTTCCCAAAACCTGTAACTCAACACGGCGACCGGATGCGCGCCGGGCGTGCGATCGTCATCCTGTGTGAACAACCTGCCGATCCATGGTCGAACACCGAGCGCTTCGTAAAAGTTTCCACTGACGAGCTCGCCGCTCACGCGCTCCGTCTGGTCGCCATAGCTGACATTCATCTGCGTCCCGCCACGCGCAATCACGCCCGAGAAAACGGAGTTTCGATCACGCAGATCCTGGTACATCAGATACGAGAAGGAGCTATCCATCTCCGGCGCCTTCGTTTCATAGACCGACAGCACCACAAGTTGATCGGAATTCGCGACCGGCAGACTCTGCAACAACACCTGATCGAGGAGCGAGAAGATCGCGGCATTCGCGCCGATGCCGAGTGCGAGCGTAAGCACCACGACGCCCGCAAACGCAGGGTTCTTCATCAACAAGCGCATGGCGTAACGAATGTCATTGATCATTGAATAGTCCTATCTTGCTATAAGAAAGCTTCTTGGATCGGGTCAGTACAGGGAGCGATAGCGACCTGGTCAATGATTAGCATCCATGGTTTGACCAGGTCGCTATCGCTCCCTGTACTGACCCGATCCAAGTACGATTCCATATATCTCCTATTCATATCTGAGCGCGATCAGGGGATCGACGCGGGTTGCTTTTCGTGAGGGTAGATAGCAAGCGAAAGCTCCCACAAACGCCAATCCAACCGCAACGACGACAAACGTCGCCGCATCAGTCGTCGAAACTCCAAACAACAAACTCGACATCAAACGCGTGAGCGCAAGCGCACCGCCCAATCCAATCACCAATCCAAGAAAAACAAGCCGCATTCCCTGGCCCATGAACAACCGCAGCACGTCGCGACGCCCGGCGCCGAGCGCCATGCGAATGCCAACCTCGTGTGTGCGTTGTGAAACTGAATACGCGAGCACTCCGTAAACGCCCGTCACCGCGAGCACGAGCGCGAGTGCCGCAAAGATCGAGAAGAGCATCGCATTGAAACGACGCGTGGAAGATTCGCGCGCGAGGATGTCGTCAAACGTCGCGACTTCAACGATTGGCAAATCTTTATCAATCTGGCGCACAGCGTTCGCGATCCCGGCGGTTAACGCTTTCGCATCACTCGTGGTGGAACGTATCGACAACACCGCATTACGCTGCGGCAAGCGACCCATCGGCGTGTAGATCCTGATCAGCGGCTGCGCTTCAGAGCCGAAAGCTCGCACTGCGGGAACGACGCCGACGATCTCGTGCCATGTTGGGCTGTCGTACCCGATGTGTTTGCCGACTGCCTCTTCATTGGGCCAGAAGCGTCGCGCGAGATTCTCGTCAACAACGACCACCGGTTTACCCTGTTCGTCTTCGTCTCGCGTAAAGGTGCGCCCGCGCAGGATCGGAATCTTCATCGTCTCGAAGTAATCCGGCGTTACGATGGACCAATCGACATTGATGAACTCTCCCTTCTGCGGGCGATAACCTTCGGCTGAGATGTCGCTTTGTGTGCCGTCGGGAATTCCTGGAAGCCCTGCGGAAAGCGTCGCCTTTTGCACACCGGGCTGAGATTGAGCGGCTTCCAACACCTGGTGCAGCAACCGGCTGAGCTCGGCTTCGTCACGGCTTCGACTGCGCGAGACTTTAATCTCCATGGTGAGCACGCCGTTCGGATCGAAGCCATTGTCAGTGCTCAACAACAGCACGAGACTCTTCAATAACAATCCCGCGCCGACCAGCAACGCAACGGAGAAAGCGACTTCGGCGACGACGAGCGTGCCGCGCAATCGCTTGCCGCCACTGTCCGTCGTTGTCGAACTGCTGTCTTTCAGCGTGTCTTGTAAGTTTGTTTGAGACGAGCGCAGCGCAGGCAGTACACCAAAAAGTAATCCGGTGAGTAATGAGACAGCGATGTTGAAGACGAGCACTCTGCCGCTGAGCTGCACGCCGTTCATGCGCGGCACTGTCTCGTGTGCGACGCGCGAAAGTAGCAGCACAGTCCACGAAGCAAAGAAGAACCCGAGCACACCGCCTGCGATCGATAGCAAACAACTCTCGATCATCATCTGCCGCACGAGTCTGAATCGCGAAGCGCCGAGCGCCGCACGCACCGCAAACTCTTTACGCCGCGCGGCAGCTCGGGCAAGCAGTAGATTTGCGACGTTCGCGCATGCAATTAACAACACCAGGCCCACTGCGACGAAAAGGATCTTCAACGCGGTGCTGACTCGCTTCGTGATGCTGTCCTGAAGCGACACGACGTTCACGACATTCGCGCCGGCGTTGTGAATCGGATATTCCTTCCGTAACTGTTGCGAGATGCGGTTCATCTCATCGCGTGCTTGATCGATCGTCACGCCCGGCTTCAAACGCGCGATGACGTTTCCACCATTGCGCACGTCGCGACTTTTCCAGTTCAGCGGACCCATGAGGACCCACAATGGTGGCGGTCCCTGGTGCACGAAGTCCTGGCGCGTGACGCCGATGACTGTGTGCGGCTTATCGTCGAGCGAGATCTGCTTGCCGGCGATATTTGGATCGCCTGCGAATCGGTGTTGCCAGAATGCGTAGCTGATGATCGTGACTGGCGGTGCGCCGGGCTTGTCGTCATCGGCGGTGAAGTCACGGCCCAGCAATGGCATCGTGCGCATTACGCGGAAGTAGTCAGCGGTGACGATGCGCGCGTCGAGTGCTTCGGGTTTATCTGTGCCGGTGATGTTCACCGACCAGCCGCGAAACGTAGACATCGATTCGAAGACTGAATTACGCGCGCGCCAATCGACGAAGTTTGGATAAGAGACCTGGCGATTAGCGACCTCCGGCCCCGACTCATTCATCCACACGATGCGCTCGGGCTCGGGATATGGCAGCGGCTGCAACAGCACGGCATTGATCACGCTGAACATCGCGGTGTTCACACCGATGCCGACCGCGAGCATCAACACGGCAAGCACCGTGAAGCCCGGATTCTTCCGCAACCACCGCAAACCGTAAATGAGATCCTGAATCATTTTGTGCTTTTGTGCCTTTTGTGGCCCTATTCGTACCTGAGCGCCACGAGTGGATCGACCTTCGTGGCACGGCGCGCCGGAATGTAGCAGGCGATCAGCGCCACCACCGTCAACAACACCGCGATCACGCCGTACGTCAACGGATCCGTCACCTTCACGCCAAACAACATCTTCGACAAACTGATCCAACTCTCGAGATATTTCGTGAGGATGTAAGCGCCAACCACACCGAGAACGACACCGATAGCAACGAGGATCATTCCCTGCTTCACGATCATCCGCAGTACGTTCCCGCGATCGGCTCCGAGCGCCATGCGAATCCCGATCTCGTGTGTGCGTTGCGAAACCGTGTACGCAAGCACGCCAAACAGTCCGATCGCCGCGAGCTGTTGGGCCAGAAGCGCAAACAGCGTCAACAACTTCGCAAACAAACGTTCCATCCGCAGTGTTTCATCCGCTTGTTCTACTTGCGATTTGACGTTCATCACCGGCAGGTTTGGCTCGATCTCGCGCACGACACTGCGCACACTCGCGATCGTCGCGGACGGATCGCCGGTGGTCCGGACTTCAAAGGTCGCGCCTGACTGCGGTCGCTCCTGTCGATAAGATGAATAGACGGTCGGCGGGATTTCATCGCGCTGGCTGGTGTACTTCGCATCCTTGGCAATGCCGATGATCTCGATCTCGTCGGGCTTTTTCGGGTCGAAAGTGAAACGTTTGCCGACCGCGCTCTCGTTGGGGAAATACTTATTCGAGAATGTCTGATTGACGACTGCGACTTTCGGCGTCGACGTGTTGTCCTGTGGTCCAAAAGTGCGGCCGGTAAGCAGCGGGATTCCCATCGCCTGCAAAAAGTTTTCGCGGACAACGTGCCGGTAACCTTCACCACTCGGCGCGATCTGGCCTTCGGAATTCGGAGTTGCGTTCAAAGCCTCGCGCAAAAACACGCTGCTCGAGCTCGATGCCTGAGACAGCAAAGGCATCCGTGAAAACGTCACACCCTGCACGCCGGGAACAGCTTCGAGGCGCTCGCTGAATAGCGCGTAAATCTGCCGCAGCTTGTCGTCTTTGTAACCAATCAAAGACGGCTCAACGTCGAACAGCAAAAGGTTCTGTGTGTTGAAGCCTGGATCGACGCGTTGCAGATTGAGCAGCGTGCGCACAAACAACCCCGCACCCACCAGCAGCAACAACGACAACGCCACCTGGACCACGACTAACCCACGACTCAGAAGCGATCGATGCACAGCACTCGATCCACGACCGCTGTCTTTCAACGACGGCGTGAGATCGACGCGCGTGGTGCGCCATGCGGGTGCGAGTCCAAACACGATTCCGGTCAATAGCGAGAGTGCGAGCGTGAAACCGAGCACACGCCAGTCGAGACTCGGCTCCAGTGCCATCCCACGACCACCCCAGAGGCTAACGGCGATCAGTCCATCTTTGATCCAAATGGCGAAGATAATTCCCAACAGACCACCGAGAACGGCGAGCAGAACGCTTTCAGTCAGCAGTTGACGAATGAGGCGCGAGCGACTTGCTCCGAGGGCCAATCGCAAACTGATCTCTTTTTGTCGTCCTGCTGAACGCGACAACAGTAAGTTCGCAACGTTCGCACATGCGATCAGCAGCACAAGACCAACGACGCCCAGCAAGAGGTAAAGCGATGGCGCGTAATATTTGCGGCGATACATCTCGCCCTGGCCACCCGGATCAGCAAAGAGTCTCGGATACTGCTTCGGATCGAGATCGCTGATCGCATTGCCGCCTCTCGCCTTCGCGGCGGCCTGACGTGCGGCGCGATGTTCGAGCACCGACTGCAGAAACGCGTTTTCCAACTGTCCCTGCGCTTGTTCCGGGGTTACGCCGGGCTTCAGACGGCCCATGATGCGCAGCCACCAAACCCCCGCGCCGTTCATGTAAGAGCGATCTTTGTCGGCGTAGAGTTGTGGCTCGATCGCGACCGGAATGGAAACGTCCTGCGACGTGCCGACACCCGCCGTGCCGTCAAAACCTTTGGCCGACACACCGACAACAGTAAACGGCACGTTGTTGAGATTGATCTGTTTACCGACGACGGATGCATCGCCGCCAAATCGCTTCTGCCAGTAACGATGACTCAGAACTGCAACCGGCGCGGCGCCGGCTTTATCGTCCTCATCGGTGAGCACCCGACCAACCGCAGGCTGCACACCGAGCGCTGCGTAGTAATTGCCGGTCACTGCTTGTCCGTTCGCAATCTCCGCCTGACCATCGGCAGTGACATTCAATCCGATATTTCCAAACGCGAAGATGTCAGACATTGGTCCTTGTTGCTCGCGCAGGCGCTGGTACGTCACGTATGCGAAAGAGGTCCTGTTAATGAGACCGGTTTGCTGATCCTTGTTGGAGCTGCCGTTGTAGCCGCCGACTGAGAACTCTTTCGGTGCGACTGTTTTGAACAGCACCAATCGCTCCGGCTCTTTCACCGGCAACATCTTCAACAGCATCGCATCGACAATACTGAACAATGCCGTGTTCGCGCCGATGCCAAGCGCAAGCGAAAGCAACGCGACGGCCGTGAGCCCTTTTTGCTTGAGCAACATCCGAAAGCCATAGCGGAGGTCTTGGAAAAGAGTATTCATCGGTTGTTTTATCCGTCTAATCCGCGTTCAAGGATTTACTCGTAACGCAGCGCCACGAGTGGATCGACTTTCACCGCCCTTCTCGCCGGAACATAAGACGCGAGCAGAGCCACACTCCCCAACAGCAGGGGCACCGCCACGAACGTCAAAGGATCGGTCGCGCCGACACCGTACAGAAACGAAGCGATCACGCGTGTTGCAGCAGCAGCGAGCAACAATCCGATCGCGAGCCCCGCGCCGATTACGATCAATCCATCCCAAAGCACGAGCCCGAGCACGTCTTTTTCCTTCGCGCCCAGCGCCATCCGCACTCCGATCTCGCGTGTGCGCTGTGCCGCCCCATAAGAAACGACGCCGTAGATCCCGATGCCTGCAAGCAAGAGCGCGAGGGCGCCGAAGCCACCGAGAGTCCAGGCAGCGATTTGCGACGGGAGTAGCGTGAGCTCTATCTGTTCACGCAATGTCTGCACGCCTGCGATCGGAAGATTTGGATTCAGCGCGCGGATCTGTTCACGCACGATTGGCGTGATAGCTTTCGGGTCACCTGTCGTGCGTACGATGAGAGTCATCTTCAGATCGTAGGATTGGGCGAGGGGCAGGTAGACGTAAGGGCGCGGCGTCTCACCCAGCGTTCGATACTTACTGTCACGCGCGACGCCAACTACCTCGAGGAACGGACCTTCTGGTCCAGTGACGCTCACGCGTTTGCCGAGTGGGTCTTCATTGGGCCAAAGCCTTGCGGCGAGTGTTTCGTTGAGTATTGCCGAACCCGGCGCGCCTTCGCGATCGGCTTCCGTAAACTCACGGCCGCGAAGCAACGAAGTTCCCATGGTTCTAAAATAGTTTGGGCCAACCACGTTGAAGCCGGTGCTCATGCCTTCGCTTCCCCGTTCAGTCTGTTCCGTGAACACCTGAAATTGCGCGAAGGAACTGCCCATCTGTGGAAACCGCACGAGCGTGGCTTGCTCGATACCGGGCTGCGCTTGAATCCTCGCCAGCAGGTCGCGATAAAAAACGTGGCCCTCCGTTTTCTCATATCGCAACAACCCCAGATTGATCGGCACCATCAGCGCGCGTTCGACAGTGAAACCCGGATCGATCGAGCTTGCCCGTTGGAGTGCTCTGATAAAAAGACCAGACCCAACAAGCAGTACGACGGACAGAATTAGTTGGACTGTGACGAAGGCATTGCGGAGGTAAGAGCGATGAGAAACTTTCAGGACGTCACTCTTCAACGCCATGACGATGTTTAGCCGCGAGGCCTGAATCGCTGGAGCGAGTCCGAACACAATACCGGTTGCAATCGAAACGACGAGAGTGAATGCGAGTACGCGATAATCTAAACCGAACTCGAGCGCTGCCAGAGGTGTCGACTGTAGACGCGACACCAGGAGCTGATTGGCCCACACCGCGAGTATCAACCCGACAGCACCGCCCGCAATTCCGAGCAACACACTTTCCGTCAGCCACTGGCGAATGAGTCGACGACGACTCGCCCCAAGTGCCTGCCGGATCGCTGTTTCGCGTCTTCGAATTGCGGCTCGCGCTAAAAGTAAGCTTGCTATATTCGCGCACGCGATCAGCAACACGAGCGCGACTACGCCCATCGCGATTCCAGCGACGGGCATCACCTCTTCCTGATCGCGCGGATCCATGCCACCGCTCATCCGCAGCAGTTGCACGCTCCTGAGCGTCTCCTCATCAACTTTACCGCGATAGTCTTCTGCCACACGCCGCGCAACTTCTGTTAATTCACTTCCGGCACTCTCACGCGAGATGTCGGGTTTGAGTAATGCGAATACGGCGAGCCAGTGGGAATCTCGATTCTCGAATCGATTCGATCCGAGGTCCGCTACGCGCGCAGCCCCAGGCGGGTTTAGCACTCCGTACATTGAGAGCGGTAGCCACAGCTCGCGATTGAGCCCGACTTCAGTACCGGTAAAGTTCTTCGGCATGACACCGACAACAGTGAAGCCGAATCCGTTTAGAGAGATCTGCCGGCCGACGATGTTTGCGTCAGAAGAAAACCGTGTTCGCCAAAGATGCTCGCTCAGGATGACGACGGGCGTCTGCGTCTTACCGTCTTCCTCGACAAAAACACGGCCCATCGAAGCCGGGACGCCAAGCAGGTCGAAATAATTTTCAGTGACGTACTCGCCCTTAACGAGCTCCGGCTCACTTCCCGACGTAACGCTAAAGTCCTGCGTGCCGGTAATCGCCGCCATGCCTTCGAAACTATGTGCCTGGGTTCGGTAGTCGAGGTAGTCGGGATACGAGATTGGCGCGCGCAGCCAGACGAGACGATTCTGCTGCTTGACGACGGGCAGCGGACGAATGAGAACAGCGTTCACGACACTAAAGATCGCCGTGTTCAGACCGATCCCGAGCGCGAGTGAGAAGATGGCAACAGACGTAAGCCCTTTCTGCTTGAGCAACATCCGGACGCCATAGCGGAGGTCTTGTAGAAGAGTTTGCATTGTTTATAAGCCCTACAGTTCCGAGTTGATGGTTGAATTAGGAACCGCTGAATAGAACAAGTCAGGAAGGGTGGCTCG